>JBATHN010000563.1:0-7625 GCA_049666885.1 Desulfobacterales bacterium | reverse complement strand
CCGCCATTGCACGAGTCAGGGAACGCTTTTTCGATTTGATTCTCATGGACGTGCGCATGCTGAAGATGTCCGGTATCGAGGCCCTCGAGAAAATAAAAGCCTACAACCCGGCCATTCCGATCATCATTATGACCGCCTTTTCATCGGTCGAAGCCGCTGTCGATGCATTGAAAAAAGGCGCTTACGATTACCTGACCAAACCGCTCGATTTCGACAAGTTGAAGCTGATTATCGGCCGCGCCATGGAGCACAGCCAACTCAAAGCGGAAAACCGGATGCTCAAGCAAACCCTCGGACGGCACTTCGATCGGCGCAGTATCATCGCACAAAGCCCGGCCATGATCCGGCTGCTGGAAACCGTGGCTCAGGTTGCGCCCTCAGAGGCCACCGTGCTGATCACCGGTGAGTCTGGAACCGGAAAGGAGCTCATTGCCGGCGCGCTGCATTACAACAGCCATCGCAAGGACGGGCCTTTTGTGAAGATCAACTGCGCGGCGCTGACCGAGACCCTCCTCGAATCGGAACTTTTCGGACACGAAAAAGGGGCCTTTACCGGGGCGGAGCGCCGCAAAGAGGGATGTTTCGTGCAGGCCGGCGGCGGCAGCCTTCTTTTGGACGAGGTGAGCGAGATGACGGTCACCATGCAGGTCAAGCTGCTGAGAGTGCTTCAGGAACGGGAAGTAATCCGGGTCGGCGGTGAAACGCCGTTAGCGGTGGACGTGCGGGTGATCGGCGCCACTAACAAGAATCTCGCAGAACTCGTCCGGCAGGGGGATTTTCGGGAAGATCTTTACTATCGGTTGAACGTGGTCGGACTCAGCCTGCCGCCGCTGCGTGACAGAAGGGAGGATATCCCCCTGCTGGCCCAGCACTTCAGCGATATGTTCGCCGAAAGAAACAGTAAAACGGTCAAGGGCTTCACGCCCCGGGCAATGGACGCCATTCTCAAGCATGAATGGCCGGGCAATGTCCGCGAGCTGATGAACGCGATCGAACGGGGGGTCGTGTTGACCCGCGGCGACTATCTCGACCTGGCGGACTTGAGGATTGCGCCGGAGCCGACCGGGAGCGAAACGGCCCGCGGCGAAGCGGCGGATGCCGGTCCGGCTCCTTTGGAAGAGGTGGAGCGCGTCGCCATCCTCAGGGCTCTGGAAATGGCCGGAGGCAACAAGAGCGAAGCGGCCCGGCGATTGGGGATCACTCGCAAAACCTTGCACAAGAAGCTGAAAAAATATGCAGCCGTCTCCCGGGAAAAAGGAAAGTCTTGAGCCGAGGGGCGCCGCGCTTTACTCGGGCCAATGAGGTCTTATCATATGAAAAATTCGAATTTACGGACTCCGGCGCGTCATTTTCATGCACTGTGGCAGCCTGCAGGGCCATGAGCGTTTAACCGGTAACCGTGAAGGTTGAACCGCTCAATCCAGGAAGAACTTAACTTTGCGAAAAATCAATTTCGCCACTACATGGATGAAAAGCGAAATTTGAGTTGTAAGATTTAAAGGAAAATGGATGAACGAATCGACGTCGGCAATTGTCAAGTGCCCGAGCTGCGGCGCACACAATAAAATCCCGCATGAAAAAATAGGTTCGAGTGCCCGGTGCGGTAAGTGCCACGCACCGCTCGATACGGCTGCGGCCCCTGAGGGTGCGGACGGCATTTACACGATCCGCTGTCCACAATGCAAGACCCGCAACCGGGTCCCTGGACACAAGATCGACAGCGGGGCCAAATGCGGTAAGTGCAAGGAAGCGCTTCCCACCCGGGAGCTCTTTATTTCCCAGCCGGTGATGGTGACGGATGCCAATTTTGAGAAGATGGTGCTGGCCGCCCCTTTGCCGGTTTTGCTTTTTTGCTGGGCCCCCTGGTGCCCGACCTGCGGTGCCGTCGCCCCGATTATCGAGGATTTCGCCAGAGAGTCCAAAGGCAAAATCAGGGTTGGCAAGCTCAACGTCGACGGCAGTCCGCAAACTGCGTCCCGGTTCAATATCCTCAGCGTTCCCTACCTGTTCATTTTCGACAACGGCGAGATGAAGGAGAGCCTGCCGGGTGGTCTGCAGAAGCACCAGTTGATGATGAAAATGGCCCACTACCTGTGACGGTTCAACCATGAACGAGCGACACCGACGGCTGGTCGGAAGGATTGAGAAACTCCTGCGCGCGGGTATCGAGGTCGGGCCGGATCTGCTCGGATATATCGATGCGACCTTTTCAAACCCGTCCGTGCGGGATTTGGAAGGGATCGTTGCCGATGAATCCGACCCCGAACGGGAAGGGTTGTTGGAGCTCATCTTTTTCCCCGATGAACCGATGCAGCAGAAGCTCGAAGAGCTGCTGCCGGAAGAAGGCGGTCTGGAACAGGGTGATGTCGACGCCGTCGCTGCCGAGCTCTCCGCTCGCCGTATTCAAACCGCGCTCTTCTTCTCTGACCGGCGGGACCGCCTGGCGGTCGACTTTCCGCCGGGATTGGTCACAACGTTTCTGCAGCGCCTGAATCTCACCCGTCGGATCGAACCGCGCCTGGCAATGGCGATTTCCACTCTCGCTGCGCCGACCGACCGCATTGCGGTCAGGGTCAAACTGCGCAATAACCGCAAACCGATGGGTGACGGCAAAGTCCGTTTTTTGTGCGACTTTCTTGACAAGTTGGGTGGGGACGACCGATTATTGGCGTGTCTTGATTTTACGTTGAGCTTTCTCGAAGACATCGAAGATGGTGCCGACGTTTACGCGGCCTTGATGAACCGGCGGCGGATCGGTTGGCAGCTGCTGCAGAAATCGGCCCAGTTTGAGGAAAAACTCAAGCACGACAACATTGAAACCCTGATGCTGCGCGGCGAGCGGGCGCCGCACGTTTCCAAGGAGGAGCTGTTAAAGACCATCGCTTTTATCGAACGGATCAGCCTGGCGATTTATAACCGGCTCGACCCACTAGACGTTGGTCTCCTGGAAAGCGCCGAGTTCGCGTTCCAACCGGATGCGGATCTGAGCGAGATCATCCGGCGCATTCTGTAGCCTGTTTCTATAGACTCTAAGATAAAGGTTTTGGACTGCGTTATCGGTCGTCGGCGTATTATAATACAGCCTCCTCCCTCTGGCCTTGCCAAAACCTTTATCTTAAAGTCTATATTCTATATGGGACGCGCTATTGCTATGATACATCAAGAAGATTAACGGTTCTCGGTGAAAATAAGAATATCAATAGATGACGTCTAAATTGCTGTTCGTGGGTCGGTGCTGTTTACAAAAAGGCGGATTTCGCGTAAGAGAAACCGGCTTCAATATCGACCTCGAATCTTCCGCTGCCACCGCTACCGTTGGGGAGAATGACATGAAATTGATAGCACGCTGTTTCATTTTGGGCTTTTTACTGCTTTTCGTGAGGGTACCGGATGCCGCGTCGGCAGGAGAGGGCGGACTCGATGAAATCGTCAAGCAGGTTGAAAAGCGCTACGATGTGGCCGGGTTTACGTCTGATTTCCATCAGATATCGACCATTAAAGCCATGGACATCGCCGACGAGGCGACCGGCAAGATGTCTGTTCGGAAACCCGAAATGATGCGCTGGGAATATGAAAAGCCGGTGCACCAGATTATCATCACCAACGCCGAACGGCTTTGGATTTACCGACCGGAGGACAACCAGGTGATTGTCGGCAAGGCGCCGGCTTTTTTCGCAGGCGGCAAAGGAGCCGGTTTCCTGGCGGACATCAAGGTCCTGCGCCGCAAATTCGACATCTCCGTCGCCCCCTCGGACGCCGACCAGTTTCATGTTCTCAAGCTCGTTCCGGTCGAAAAAACGATCGATGTGGAGCGCATTTTGTTGTATGTGTCCAAGGCGACCTATACGGTGCAGCGGGTCGTCACTTACAATACTTACGGCGACGAGACCCTCATCGACCTGATGAATTCACGATTCGACCAGGTCCCGGACCGGGCCCTTTTCACTTTCGCCATTCCAGAAGGCACCGACGTGGTAACGATGGACGAATGATCGGGGGGAGAGATTGTGAAGACCAATGACCTGAAAGCGAATATCCGGCATCTTCTCAAAGAACGGAACGCGATTTTTCTGGCGCACAACTACCAGCCGCCGGAAATTCAGGACCTGGCCGATTTGTGCGGGGACTCCCTGGAACTGAGCATTCAGGCCGCCCGCACCGATGCGGCCGTTATCCTCTTTTGCGGGGTCCACTTCATGGCCGAAACCGCCGCCATTCTTTCGCCCGATAAAACCGTCCTCCTGCCACGCGCGGACGCCGGATGCCCAATGGCCGAGATGATCAATCCGGTTTCGCTCCGGGCCCGCATCGATGAACTGCCGTCGATGCCGGTGGTTACCTACGTGAACTCTTCGGCCGCCGTCAAGGCGCTTTCGACGATCTGCTGCACGTCTGCCAATGCCGTGGCGGTGGTCGAGAGCCTCGATGCGGAAGAAGTGCTGATGACACCCGACCGCAACCTTGCCCGTTACACCGCCGCCCGCACGAAAAAGAAAGTTCACATCTGGGATGGTTGTTGCCCGTTTCACGACCGGCTGACTCCCGAAGACGTCCGACGGGCCAGAGAGATCCATCCGAGGGCCGTTTTTATGGCGCACCCCGAGTGCCGTCCGGAAGTCCTGGCGCTGGCCGACGTGATCACCAGCACGTCCGGGATGCTGCGCACCGCGGCCGAATCCGACAGCAGTCGATTCATCGTTGGGACGGAGGTCGGTTTGCTCTACCCTTTGAAAAAGGCCAACCCCGCCAAAGAATTCTTTCCAGCCTCCGATCGGATGCTGTGTGAAGACATGAAAAAAATCAGCCTTAACGATGTCCTGAAGAGTCTCGAGCAGTTGTACGGACGGGTGACGGTGCCGGAAGACATTCGGCGACCGGCTTTCGCAGCCGTGCAGCGGATGATCGACCTGGCCCGGTAGGATCCTTTTGCGGTCGAGCCCGCCTGTTTTCATAAAAAATGTGACAACATTTTTTATTCGAAGTATTCCTCCGGAATATCGGCGTTGGTGTACACCTTCTGGACATCATCGCAGTCCTCCAGCATTTCCATCAGCCGCACCATCTGTTCCGCCTCCTTATCGGCCAGGCTGGTGGTCGACTGCGGCAGCATGGTGACCTCCGCGTCAACAGCGGGAATCCCGGCCTTTTCAATGGCGGCTTTTACTTCCTCGAAATCTTCCGGGGCGGCAATAACCTCGTAGTTGCCGTTATCCTCGCGGACATCTTCGGCGCCGGCTTCCAGAGCCGTTTCCATCAGGGTGTCTTCGCTTACCGCCGCTTGCTCCACCACGATGTACCCCTTCTTGCTGAACATCCAAGCCACACAGCCGCTTTCTCCCAAACTGCCGCCGTTTTTGGTGAAGATGTGCCGGATTTCCGACACGGCCCGATTTTTATTGTCGGTCAACGAATCGACCAGCACCGCCGCACCCCCGGGGCCGTAGCCTTCGTAAATGCTCTCGTCGTAGCTGACGCCTTCTAGGTCCCCGGTGCCTTTTTTGATGGCCCGCTCGATGTTGTCCTTGGGCATGTTTTCTGTTTTGGCCGCTTGAATGGCGGCCCGCAGGCGAGGATTGGCGTTCGGGTCACCGCCTCCCCCCATGCGGGCGGCAACCGTAATCTCCTTGATGATCTTGGTGAAGATTTTTCCTCTTTTTATATCGCTGGCCGCCTTTTTATGCTTGATGGTAGACCATTTGCTATGACCTGACATCTTCGCCTCCTACAACTTCCCTGTTGCAATGATAAAGATTTCCTTGCTTGCCTTGCGACTGCTCATCGGTTTGAAGATTTTCACTTTATCGAATTGGGTGCGGACCTCATCCCGATAGGGTTGAAAGTCCTCGCCCTGAAAAATTTTACTGACAAAACTGCCGCCCGGCAGCAACACCCGGACGGATAGATCGAGTGCCGCACGGCAGAGAGCATAGGATCGCGCGGCGTCGGTGATCTTCTGACCGGTGGTAGAGGGCGCCATGTCGCTCAGGACGATGTGATACCCGTCACCGATCGCTGTCAGCAGGGTCTCGTCCGGCGACAGGACATCACCGGTGTGGACGACGGCGTTGTTCGGCACATGGATGGTGACCGGCTGCAGGTCGACCCCCACGACCTTGCCGCTGGGGCCGGTCAACTCAGACGAGTAGAGCAGCCACGAACCGGGTGCACAGCCGCAATCGAGGACACGGTGGCCCTTTTTGATGAGGTGAAACTTGCGCTGAATTTCTTGCAGCTTGAAAACGGATCGGGCCGGATACTTTTCTTTCCGCGCGCGCGCGGTGTAGTGGTCATCCCACCGGTTGCGTTTGGCTTTTGACGGTTTCATAAAAAGTCGTCCTGTATAGTATCATTGGCCGTTTCCCGTCAAGATCCATGCGCGCTGAACGGCGGTGGCGGGCGCTGATGCATGCAGCACAAACTGTTAGAACAGGTTTTCGATACCCTCCGATATGGTGCGGATACCGGTAATGGTCATGCCGCCGGCGCCGCTCAGTCGGGTGCGGTTGCTTTGCGGAACCAGGCACCTTGTAAATCCCATTTTCTGTGCCTCCTGGATGCGTGTTTCCACCTGACCGATACCCCGTACTTCGCCGGTCAGGCCGACTTCGCCGAGCACCAATGTGCCCTCCGGAATCGACTTGTCCAAAAAACTCGATGCCACTGCGGCCACGATGCCCATGTCGACCGCCGGTTCATCTATTTTTACGCCGCCGGCGACGTTCATGAAAATGTCATGTCCCAGCAGCTGCATGCCGAGTTTCTTCTCCATGACGGCCACCAGCAGGGCGACCCGGTTCTGATCGAGCCCGAGGATCGTTCGTCGCGCCGTGCCGAAACTGCTGCTGCTGGCCAGAGCCTGGAGTTCGACCAGAATCGGTCGCGTTCCCTCCATGCTGGCCGTGACGACAGATCCGGGTGCGTTGACCGGTCGCTCCGACAGAAAAATCGCCGATGGATTTCCGACCTCTTCCAGGCCCTTGCCCTTCATTTCGAACACCCCGATTTCATTGGTAGAGCCGAAGCGGTTCTTGACGGCCCGCAGGATTCGGAAGACGTGGTTGCGGTCGCCTTCGAAGTAGAGAACCGTGTCGACCATGTGCTCGAGAAGTTTTGGTCCGGCAATGGCGCCTTCCTTGGTCACGTGACCGACCAGGAAAACCGGAATACCGCTGCGCTTGGCCATGAACATCAGCCGGACGGTCGATTCTCTGACCTGGGAGACGCTGCCGGGTGCGGACGTCAACTCGCTGTTATACATGGTCTGGATCGAATCGATCACCACAACCGCCGGCTGGACCGATTTCACCATGTTCAAAATAGTCTCGAGTTCCACCTCGGCCGCCACCAGGAGCTCCGGGGAAACCGTCTTCAGGCGTTTGCTCCGAATGCGCATCTGCCGAATCGACTCTTCGCCGGAAACATAAAGCACTTTGTGGCCGCTGCCGGCCAGACCGTAGAGGGCCTGAAGCATGAGAGTGGACTTGCCGATGCCCGGGTCGCCGCCGATCAAGACCAGCGTACCGGGCACGATGCCCCCGCCCAGGACCCGGTCGAATTCCGCAATCCCGGTCAGCAGCCGATCTTCGGATTCCAGCTCGATGGCGTCGATCGGCACCGGCTCCAAT
>JBATHN010000562.1:0-3452 GCA_049666885.1 Desulfobacterales bacterium | reverse complement strand
ACCGCTCAGAACCAGGGATATTTAGGGAACAGCAGTCCCGGTAACGTTACTCCTTTGGTTCACGGTGAATTGATCAACCTCGATTTCGAAAACGGTGCCAAGACGAACTCTTTGTCTCTCAAAAAAGTCAGGAAAAAAGTGCTTGATCACGTTGAGAGAGAGGTGATCACCTACGTACTCAGCAAGACCGGTTGGAACCGCAGCAAGGCGACCAAAATCCTCAATATCAGCTACAAGACCCTTCTCTATAAAATCAAGGACCTCAATATCGATCCCCCCGAAGGTGCCGATTTAAATCAAGAATTATAGCTCAAAGATCCGTCGAAAAATGAAACTGCACCCATTGGGAGCAAAATCCTCGATTAATTAATTTGATATCCAACTTATTTTTTCACGAGCCCTCAATGCTGAGCGATCCTAATGCGGAGGGACTTTCTGGTTGGGAAAATTGTTACGGCATCACTCTTTGTCAGCACGGGCCTGATACCGACTGTCTCTGGCAGTTGAACTGTGTAAGGCGTTGCCTTTTTTTCTAACTTGAATACCATACCCTTTGTTTTTTCAAGATACCCAGCTTATTTTCTCCGCCGTTGCGTTCCGTATATAAGAAATTGAAATAATTTATAATTTATAATATGAGTCGGGGTGGGATGTCGTCTCTCCAATTGATATTTCTGTGGCATGAAAGATGCATAGCCAAAAGAAGTGCAATTTGATTACGAACGCCGATCACTTTGATATTATTATAAATTATAAATATTCTCCAGCGAATTCACGTATATTTAGGTAACATTTTACAGAAAAAACCGTTTTTAGAAACTTTGTCGACATATATCCGTTTCCACATTTACATAGGTTTCGTTCGGAATTTTTTAGGATTGTTTCATGGCTGAACTCGAAAAAGACCCAATGCCCCAGATGGCTGTGACCGGCGTTTTAACGATTTCAACCAACCCTTACAAAAGGTTCATGCTGATCGACAACGGCGGCAGACGAACCGGCGGGGATCGCAGGAATTATTCTTATTCAATTCATCTTCCAGAAAGAAGAGCCCGCAATGACCGGCGCTGTGGTCAAGATCGTCGGAGATATCCCCGTTACAAGTGTGAGTGATTCCGCGCTATCGCAATTGCTTCGGCATCTATACTTTTTTTAAATTCCTTTTCGTAACAAACTCGAAGACGACTATTCCTCGCTCATCTCTTAGAAAACTTGTATTTAAAACGAATTTCTGAATGCTTTACTGAAATCCAGAAATACGGATAGAATAATTGTTCCGTGTATTGTGCTATTGTCACTGATTAGTTTCCGATCCAGAAATGTGCTATTTTCTGCAAGTCAGAATAAATCAGCGGCCTATCGCGGAGGCTTAATATCATATGCCGCACAATCGATTCCGTCGACCTGTCACGCTTTCGGTGCGATTGACGCCGAAGAATTGGGGTAGGGCCATCTATGGACGAAAAATAGATTCGAGAGGAAACGCTCGATGAGGAAGGCGGTTGCAGTGAAGAGCCTGCCATATGCGAAAAACAAACCAAAAATCAAGGTTCGCTTCTGGGATCAGATGGTTCTCATCGCTATTGCGTTGGCCGTTTTTTACACCATATTTGATTCGATCCTTTATATTTTTCTTTCCTATGACGTCGATTTTTTCAGACGGCTTTTTGGTCCGGACATCAGCGTCATCTGGTCGCGTTTGACCATATTGGCGTTGCTGTTGCTTCTGGGTTCCCACGCCCAGTTCACGATCAATCAGCGGCAAACTATAGAGGCGGCTCTTAGGGAAAGCGAGGCGAAATATCGATCGATCATTGAAACCACCCAAGACGGTTATTATGAGGTCGACACGGCAGGCAAGATGACCTTTTTCAATGAGGCCATGTGCGACATCCTCGGGTATTCCAGAGCTGATCTCATCGAGATGAACAAGCGGATTCCGCTGGATCCGGAGAGTAATCGTATTGTTAAGCGAGCTTTTAACCGAGTTTACAAGTCAGAAATCCCGGCAAAATCGGTCGGATGGAAACTCAACCGCAAGGATGGCGTCCAACGGTACGTAGAGTCTTCGGTTTCTCTTCTCAAAGACAACAAAGGCCGGACGACCGGATTCAGCGGCTTTTTAAGAGATGTCACCGAGCGGAAACAGGCCGAAGCGCTGCAACGGGCGAAATTGTCCGCTGAAGCAGCCAACCAGGCGAAGAATGAATTCATTGCCAAAATGAGCCACGAAATTCGAACCCCGCTCAACTCAATTATCGGCATGGTGGAGTTGATGCTCGGGACGGAGCTTAAACCCCAGCAGCGTGAGGATTTGGATGTCGTTATTGCGTCTGCCTATGCACTGCTGGCAGTGATCAACAACATTCTCGATCACTCCAAGATCGAAGCCGGCAAACTGGATCTGGAAGAAACGCTCTTCAGCCCGAGTGAAATCCTCGAAGAGTCCTTGCGAATCATGGCCATGAAATGCCATGCCAAAGGCCTGGAGTTGGTCTATCACGTGGATTCGAATGTGCCCGGACAACTTTACGGCGACCCGGGGCGATTTCGCCAGGTGCTGCTCAACCTCGTCGACAATGCATACAAATTCACCGATACAGGAGAGATCTTTGTCCGCATGGTTCGTAAGGAAAGTTCCGATGCCGGCGCCTGCCTGCACATAACCGTGACCGATACGGGTATCGGCATTGCCAAAGACAAACAACTCGGTATCTTCAAGCCCTTTTCCCAGGTCGATGCCGCTAAATCCCGCCGGTATGGCGGGGCCGGTCTCGGTCTGGCCGTATCGACCCAACTCGTTCATCTGATGGGTGGGCAGATGTGGCTGGAAAGCAATTTGGGCAAGGGCTCCGTTTTCCATTTTACCAGCCGTTTCAGTGGGTTGAAAGAGACGGCCCAATCCGGCGCGTCGGCTGCGAGGCCGGCACTTAACGGGGACAGGGTCCTCGTCGTTGACGACAACCGCACCAATTGCAACGTCATAGTGGAAATCTTGAAATCCTGGAACATGAAACCCTCGGCGGTGTCAGGAATCGAGGAAGCCCGGCAGATCATCCTCGGCAAGGGTCCGGAGGAGGGGCCTTACAAAGTGGCCCTGATCGACGCTTCACTACCAGGCTCCAGCGGATTCGAATTGGCGCGATGGATTTCGCAGCAGAAGGATATCGATCTGCCGATTGTTATTATGTTGACGTATTCTCACCTGAGCATGAAAGTCGATTTTGCCGCGTTGGGTATCTTCGGAAGTGTGATGAAGCCGGTCCGACCCGTTGAGCTACTGAAATCCCTTTCCGAGGTTTTAAAAATTGCGCCTTCGAACACAGGGCCTGTTGATAGAAAATGGGCAGGTAAGGCCACTGAAACGGTGCGTCCCCTCAATATGCTCGTTGCGGAAGATACCCATTTTAATCAGAAATTCATCCAGCGCCTGCTGGAACGCTGGGGACACC
>JBATHN010000561.1:0-3071 GCA_049666885.1 Desulfobacterales bacterium | reverse complement strand
GGGGTCCCCATGGGAACCTCGACCAGCCCGATGTTGTTCACGTCTCCCGAGAGGGCAAACACCTTGGTGCCCTTGCTGGTTTCAGTGCCGACACTCGCGTACCACGCCCCGCCCTGCAGCATGATCTGAGGCACATTGGCGAACGTCTCCACGTTGTTGAGAATGGTCGGCTTGTCCCAAAGGCCCTTGTGAGCCGGAAAAGGCGGTCGGGGACGCGGCATGCCGCGCCGGCCTTCGATCGATCGCATCAGCGCGGTTTCCTCGCCGCAGACAAAGGCGCCCGCCCCCTGGTAGATATCGATGTTGAAGTCGAAGCCCGAACCGAGAATGTTCTCGCCCAGCAAGCCGTATTCCTTGGCCTGATCGATGGCAATTCCCAACCGGCGCACCGCCAGCGGGTACTCGGTCCTCACGTAAATGTACCCCTGGTTGGAAGCGATGGCCTTGGCGGCCACGATCATTCCTTCCAGCACGGCATGCGGGTCGGCCTCGAGGATGCTGCGGTCCATGAACGCGCCCGGGTCGCCTTCATCGGCATTGCAGAGCACAAACTTGACCGCCCCCCCGCTCTTGCGTGCGAAATCCCATTTGACGCCGGTGGGAAAACCGGCACCGCCCCGACCCCGGAGGCCGGAAATCTTCATCTGTTCGGTGATCTCCTCGGGAGTCATCTCGAAGAGCGCCCGGGCTGCGCCGAAATAGCCGTCGCGACCGATGTAATCGTTGATGTCCTCCGGGTTGATCAGTCCCTTGTTGCGCAGGGCCCGCGGCATCTGATGGGCAAAGAAGGGGATATCGTTCTGGCAGGCGATCCGCTGCTTGCTGACCGGATCTTTATAGAGCAGTCTTTCGACCGCCTGTCCCTTCACCAACTGGCTTTCGACCAGTTCCGGAATGTCGTCTGCCGTCAGCTTCTGGTAGAAGATGTCGCCCGGATGCACGACCAGGAGCGGCCCCATGGCGCAAAACCCGTTGCAGCCGGTCTCCACGACCTTGACCCGGTCCGCAATCCCCTTGGCCTCAATTTCCTGTTCCAGGGCGGTTTTGACGGCAATGCTGCCGGTGGCGTGACAACCCGTCCCTCCGCAGATCAGGCAGTAGGTCCTGTCCTGAAATGCAATCGCCGGGGCCGAATCCGATTTGATCTTCTCCAGGTCGTTGACCGACAACTTCGCCATTCAGCATCTCCTTGCAGGTTCGCGAACTCAATATTTTGATCACGTTACCAGGACCCGTCCAGTCCCCTCAATCCGCTCATGTAGAGTTTTCCGCTGGCCACGAACAGGGAATAGCCGGTGCTCATGGTGACCAGGTTAAACGACCGTGCCAGTTCGATCGCACTGTCCTGCGGCTTTTTGCCCCGGACGAAGACCACCGCCCCCACATCGGCAACCTTGGCGGTACGGATCACGTCGTCGCCGGTGAGTCCGGTCAGAATGACGGCGTCCTTGGCGGCGGCAGCTAAAAAAGCCTCCATGATATCCGCTCCTCCAGCGCCGATAACGGTCCGCTCCAACTGGTCCTCACCGGTCAACAGCGTTGCCTTGAGGATGTCCTTGATCTCGTAGATTCTCATCCTGCTGCCACCATCTGCTACTCGTACTTATGAAGGACGTCGATCACGGCGTCCGAGGATATCGCGCCATGGGTGTCACGATCGACGACCATGACGGGCGCCAACCCGCAAGCCCCCAGGCAACGGACCGCCTCCAGGGAAAACCGCCGGTCTTCGGTGGTGTCGCCTTCCTTTATTTTATATGTGTTGGTAATCCGCGACAGGACTTCCTTGATGCCCTTGACGTAGCAGGCCGTGCCCGTGCAAACCCGGATCAGGTGACGCCCTTTGGGTTTCATCGAAAAAAGGGCATAAAAGGACGCCACGCCGAAGACCTCGCTGCTCGAAATGTCGAGCCCGTCGCTGATGTAATCGATCAGCTCGACCGGCAGGTAGCCGACGACGTTTTGGCACTCGCGCATTACGGTGATCACCGCGCCGGGTCTGCGATGATTGGCCGTGATGACGGCGTTGATGTCGGTCCACATTTCCGGGGTGATGTCGGGGTGTTCAGGCGGTGTGTCCGGTATCATGTTCAAATCTCCCTGCGTGTTGCGACTCGAGTGCGGCAGTGCCCCTGACCTGTCGGCGCACAATTTGCCTATACACCACAAACGCGAAATAATGTCAACGACATCATCGGGCCATTTTTGGAGAATTTGCAGGGTTGACGGCATCCTCCGGCTGAACTATAAAACGCACGGCTTCGTGGATTTCACCGATTATCCGAATCAGGCTCGACGACTTCGTGAATGGAATACTGGAATGATGGATTAATGGGGCGTAAGCGCAGAAAAATGCCTTTTCTTATTTAAGACACTGATCTCGAAAAGACCCTCATCCGTCAAACCCAACATTCCAGCATTCCAAAAATTCCAATCCTGCAAAGGTGGGACTGTTAGCGGTCAAGCCATTTACCTCTGACTTGGCTTAAAAAATAGGTTTTATAATATAAAATAAATTCATGTATTTGACTTGTTACTTCTTACTAATTTGTTTAACGATCGAATTGGCACACATCAATTTATTATGGCGTACGACAGACACGAGGTAACGGAAACGGCGGACTTCCTGCGCGACCGTCTGGACCGAGCCCCGCTCATCGGTCTTTTCACCGGCACGGGCCTGGGGGAGAGTATCGCATCGATCCCCATCTCGGCCGCCTATTCCTTCGGCGACCTGCCGCACTTTCCGGTGTCGACGGTCGAAAGCCATCCCGGCCGACTGCTTTTCGGCACCATCGCCGGACGGCCGGTGATGATCATGCAGGGCCGTTTTCACCTCTACGAGGGCTACTCGCCGCGTGCGGTCGCCTTCCCCGTCCGGGTGATGCAGCAACTCGGCGTCGAATACCTGATTCTGACCAACGCCGCCGGAGGTCTGAGTCCGCGCTTTCGGCCCGGCGATCTCATGGGCATCAGCGACCACATCAACCTGACGGGCGCCAATCCGCTCGTCGGGCCCAACGAGGAAAACTGGGGTGTGCGGTTTCCCGACATGAGCCGTGCCTACGACC
>JBATHN010000560.1:0-2015 GCA_049666885.1 Desulfobacterales bacterium | reverse complement strand
CTAAAGCTCGGGCACAAGGAACGGGCGGCCATCGAAGAGAAGATCAGGCAGCTCAAAGAAAAGCTATGATTACCGCATCCTGCCGACACCTGCTCTACGCCGCCAGCGCCTGTTTGCTGCTCTTCATGTCGGCCTGCTCAGCAGTGAATAGGCTGCCGCCCGAGGAACGATCGACGGCACAACTCGAAGCCCAGGCGGTATTGCAACAATTAGCCTTCACCAATGCCTCCCTGTCGTCCTTCAAAGGCCTCGGCCGGATCAAACTCTGGGATGTGGATCGGGTGCCCCTGTCGGAGCGGGTGGCCTGGATTGTATCGGCGCCTGAAAAACTCGGCCTCGTGGTCCTGGCTGCCGGCCGACCGGTGGTGAGAGTGGCGGCCGACGGCCAATTCATCTATATGGTCGATCTCCGGGACCCGGCAGGGTCCTACGTAAAAATGCGGACCTCCGATGCCAGCCTCGATCGCTTGATTCGCATTCCCATCACCGTGACCGAGATCATCGCCATCCTGTCCGGGCGCACTCCGATCCGGGATCACTCCCGTGCCTTTCTTCAAAAAGACCGGCAAACTGAGCAATGGCTTCTGGTGATAGAGAACTGGTGGCATGTGGTAGAAAAGATTTATCTCAGCGCCGACCGGAAGAACGTTCGCCGCATGGAGGTTTTCGGTGCCGATGGGAAAGTCCGCTACCGGGTCGAATTCGAAGAGATGCAAAATGTGCTGGGCTACCGCGTCCCCCGCCGGCTGGGCCTGAGCGACGACGCCGGCAACGGCGTACAGCTCGATATCGAACAGTTCCTGACCGACGTGCCCGTCACCGCCTCCATGTTCATCCTGCCGCCGCCCAATTCCGGTTCACCGTGAGACTTTTTTCGATCGATTGATGTCAGGAGGGTTGACTGTTGTGATAGCCGAAATCCTTGCCACCGGCGATGAAATCCGCAGCGGCGCAGTTGTGGACAGCAATTCGGCTTTCATTGCGCGTCGGATAGAAGAGGAGGGGATCACGGTCACCCGGCACAGCTGCGTCGGTGACGACCGTGACAGCTTGGCGGCGATCCTGACCGAGATGGCCGGCCGGTCGGACCTGGCCGTGGTCACCGGCGGTCTCGGTCCGACAGCCGATGACCTCACGGCTGAAGCCGCCGCTCTTGCGGCCGGTGTCGAATTGATAACCGACGCCGACGCCCTCGCGTCGATGGAGGCGTTTTTTCAGAAGCGCCGGCGCCTTTTCAGCCCGTCCAACCGGAAGCAGGCCTTTTTGCCTCAAGGTGCTGATTGCATTCCCAACCCGATCGGCACGGCTCCCGGGTTTATGCTTCTACTGGGTCGGTGTGCGGTCTTTTTTCTGCCAGGTGTGCCGCATGAAATGCGTTTTATGCTGTCGGAACATGTTTTGCCGATGATTCGGCGCCGGCAGGGTCTGGAAGGGGCAGGCGGCGGCCGACTGACCGTCACCACTTTCGGGATGACTGAAGCGGCCGTCGGTGAAAAGATGATCGGCTTCGGAACCGATTTCCCGCAGTTGCGTCTGGGATTGTGCGCCGAGTTTCCCGAGATCCAGGTGCGGATTAGCGAGCCGGGTGGAGAAGCCGCTGTCGCCGGCCAAGTCCTGGAACAGACGAAAGGGTGGATTCGGGAGCGTCTGGCACGACACGTGCTGTCCTTCGAAGGGAAGTCCATGGCGGAAGTGCTCGGGAGCCTGCTACGGCAAAAAAAAGCTTCGCTCGGCGTTGCGGAAAGCTGCAGCGGCGGCCTGCTGGCCGATCTGCTGACCGATGTTTCCGGCAGTTCCGACTATTTCCTCTTCTCGGCCGTGACCTATTCGAACCGTGCGAAGGTCGAGGTTCTCGGCGTGAAGGCGCACACGATCGAGCGCTTTGGAGCGGTGCACGAGGAGACGGCGGCTGAAATGGCTGCCGGCGCCAGGCGGGTGTCCGGAGCGGTGTACGGCATTTCGACCACCGGTATCGCCGGGCCGACCGGCGGCACGCCCGATAAGCCGGTCGGTAC
>JBATHN010000559.1:0-10580 GCA_049666885.1 Desulfobacterales bacterium | reverse complement strand
GTATTAGACTTGCCCTATTTTCCACGAAAAGAAATCATCAGGTGCTACAGAAACTTAGCTTACAATGTTTATAAAAACCACTCAATGAAAAAGGCTATCTTGTACAAAATATACTATTCCGAATATGGCGAATTGTTGATTAGAATACTCACGCCCATAAAAAAAATCGTGCGTCGCCTGGCAATGGGGATATAAATTTACTCGTACGAAACATTCGCCTCCGGAAATTAATACATCAACCGCCCATGTGGGATTACGAAAAAACTCTAGGCAACTGATGGAAAACTGCTTTCAAAATTTTCGCTTATTATAGTGATCCAGTTCGGTTCAGTTATATCCCAAAGAAGCAAAGGTAACCGCCGCATTGATTTAATCTGCGATTTGAGGGAAAAAGCGTAACATAAATTGTTACGGGATTTTTGCCGTTCATTAACTTAAAGTATTCAACGCATTCCGACATCTGCTCGTCGGTTTTCGGCGACTGTGGGAAGTCGATTATTAACGGGATGATCCGATTGTGCTGCGTTTAATGGGGTTGCGCAAGCTGCCGGATGTTTCCGCTATCTCAAGAGACCTTTCGCAGATGGAAACCAAGGGCGTCGAGAATGTCCGGTGCCTGTCCCGCGGCATTGTCATCGAAGCGCTTTACGCACCGGAACCCCTTAAGACACTGGAAATACTGATACTTTATGAGACAGGATATCCGGTTCAACGTGTCGCCTAATCCCCACGAGCTGCTGGTCATCTTCACGCGCTATCCTGAACCCGGTATCACCAAAACCCGGCTGATCCCCGTGTTGGGACCGGAGGGTTCCGCCGCAGTTCAGCGGCAAATGACCGAACACCTCCTGAGCAACGTAAACCGGCTCGTCCGAACGCGACCGCTTGCGGTCGAAATCCGTTTTGCCGGCGGAGATGCCCGTCTGATGGAGAACTGGCTGGGGTCGGATTTTCTCTATGCCGCCCAGGGAGACGGAGAACTCGATAAACGCATGACGGCCGCCTTGACGGCGGCGTTCGATGCCGGTGCAAAAGTCGCCGTCATCATCGGTACCGACATCCCCGGCATCACCGCAGAGATTATCGGGCGGGCGTTCGACGCGCTTCGGCAAAAAGATGCGGTTTTCGGACCTGCGGCCGACGGCGGTTATTACCTGGTCGGTCTGCGGAAGGAGGTGTTCGGGCGGGCGCTGCCGACACTTTTTTCCGGCCTGCCATGGGGCACAAACCGGGTGATGGCCCTTTCACTGGAAAGGGCCGCGGAATTGACGCTTTCCGTGGCGCTGCTGGACACTCTCGAAGACGTGGACCGCCCGGAAGACCTGGCCGTCTGGGAGCGGTTCGCCGGCCCGAGAATCTCCGTTGTCATCCCCACCCTGAACGAAGCCGCCAACATTAACGAAACAGTGCGGTTGGCGCAAAACGCCCGGAATGTCGAGGTAGTTGTCGTGGACGGCGGCAGTCGGGACGACACAACCGAAATCGCCGGCCGACTCGGGGCCCTGGTATTGGCCGCCGAAGCGTCACGGGCACGCCAGATGAACGTCGGAGCTGCAGCCGCCACCGGAGACATTCTACTTTTTCTGCATGCCGACACGCGTCTTCCTGAAGGTTATGACGGTCAGGTTCGTGGGGCCCTGTTACAGCCCGGTGCGGCTGCAGGGGCTTTCGCACTCGGTATCGATTCGCCGCTGCCCTCTCTGCGCATTATGGAGTTTGTGGCCAACTGGCGGTCCCGCTTCCTGCAAAAGCCATATGGAGATCAAGCGCTCTTCCTGGCGGCCGAGACTTTTCGGATTATGGGCGGGTATCCCGACCTGCCAATCATGGAGGATTTCGAACTGGTCCGTCGATTAAAGAAAAAAGGACGTATCATCATTCTGCCGGCTTCGGTCACTACATCGGCCCGACGGTGGCTCCACGTCGGCGTCTGGAAAACTTGGTTTGTCAACCAGTCGGCGATCATCGCCTACCTTTGCGGCATCGTTCCCGGCACGATAGCCCGATTCTATAACCGCGAAAAGGGGATTAAAAACAAACCAGTTTAAGGCAGCAGGTTTCGTTAAATCAGGTCCCTCCAATTTTTACGGTCTTCTGTTCCCAACCGCCGATGACCCGCCGGCCCTATCGGCAGGATGAACGCCCGGTAAAAGGTTCGCAAAAACTGGAAGAACTGGGATCCACGACCTGTCTATCGATTGGTCAACATCTTGGATTTTCGAGCAGCATGTCGGTCAGGATCTCATAGCGGTCGAAAGGTGGCATGACGCAGGCACCCGCAAACCGATCGCGCGCCAGGGCCAATAATTCGGCGGCATTCTTTACGCCTTCCGACGCTGGGTTTTCCGCACAACGCATGCGGTCCCGAACCGCACGCGGAACGGCAATGCCGGCCACTTTATGGTGGAGGAACTCGGCATGGCGATGAGAGCGCAAGGGAAGGAGTCCCATGATAACCGGAATTCCGATGTGCCGGACAGCCTCGGCCAAGTCGTCTGCCGCGGCTTCGTCGTAAAGGGGTTGAGTCACAGCATAATGGGCACCGGCTTCAATTTTTCTTTTCAGCCGTTCGACCGCCTGTTTCAGGCCATTGGCCTCGGGGAGTGGATCCAAAACAACGCCGGTTCGAAGGCCCGCTGCACGGGTCATTTTAACCAGATCGAAGACATCCACGTCACGCACCTCTGTTGTCTTCGACCGGTCTTCGAGGGCGACAAAATCGCCCGTGGATGCGAGAACCGTTTTGATGCCCAGGGCGACGGCCCCCCACAGCAGTGCCTGAAGACTCAATCGGTTGTGGTCTCGGGTTGTGCAATGCAAAACCGCCGGTCGGCGCGTTTTTTGCTGGATGAGGATACAGAGGGCCATGGCACTCATGCGCGGTTTTGCAACGGGATTCGTGGCCACGCTGAAACCGTCGATCGGAAGAGCCTTCAGCGATTGCAAGGTTGAGAAAAGGGCAGCGGCATCGGAACCGGCCGGGGGTACAACCTCAACGGTGATGGTGAACTTTTCGGTTTGCATGCCGCTTACCTTCCGTCGGCCGCCGTCGGCCACAGGTAGTAGAAACCGGTCGCGATCTCACTTGTCTCTGAAGCCGGCAAACCCAGGTCGATCAGGGTCAGTCTCTCATCGCCGCCGGTCCAGGTGCTCTGCATGTTGTATATGGTGTCGTTCTCATACTTCTCCCGGCGATAAACCACTACTTTGGCATCCTTGCCGAGACCGGCCAGTCGACCGGCCTCATCGACGGCGTCGCTCAGGTATCCGATGCGATCGACCAGCCCAAGTCGCTGGGCTTCGTCGGCCAGATATACATTGGCGCTGGCGATCTCGGCCATTCCCTTGGCATCGATACGGCGGTGTTGTGACACCAGGTCGAGGAACCGGTGCGCAAGCTTGTCGGTCATTTCCTGGAGGATTTTCTTCTCTTGCGCGGTTGCCGCTCGAAATGGTGAGCCGATATCCTTGTTCGTTCCAGACTTGCTGATCTGAACATCCACGCCGATTTTGTCCATCAAGCCGACGACCTTGGGTTGCAAGAAGAGAACGCCCACCGATCCGGTGATGGTGGTCGGATGCGCCAGTATGGCATCGGCCGGTAGGGCGATGTAGTATCCGCCCGATGCCGCCACATCCATCATGGAGGCGACTACTTTTTTGCCGGTCTTCTCCTTGAACTGAACGATTTCATGGTAGAGAATGTCGCTGGCGGTCACCGAGCCGCCCGGAGAATCGATGACGAGCAGCACGGCCCCGACGTCCTTGTCCTTTTCCGCTTTTTTGAGTTGGGCAACGATCTCCTGCACCATGCTCGGTTTTTTGCGGATAAGTCCGCTCTCGACCTCATCGGTTATTTTACCTTTGACGGGGATGAGAAGAACTTTACTCTTTGTACTGCCCTGCAGGGTGTACTCCTCCAGCGGTTCGCCGTTGTTGCCGAAAATACTGATTCTGGGGGCGGCACAGCCGGAGAAGGCCACCATCAGCACCAACAGGAAGACTACGGAGTTTAGGTGGGTTTTCATTGTACCTATCCCTTCGAAGTTACTTCTGGTCACTCTACTGTTCTTTATGGCTGCAAGCGATGACCCATGTCAAACGAGGCCGCAGACCGAAAGCATCAGAGCGGCTTATAACTCACATTTGATGTTCGCGTCAGTAGCCTTGTGAATACCATTTACCGGCGATAGAGGTCACAGGTGTGCTCGATGCCGGTGCAGATTACGGCGATCGCCTGAGGTGTCTGACGGCATGCTCTTCGGCGACGATCACCTCGTCGGCCATTTTCAGAAAAAGACCGTGGGCGACAATGCCGGCCCGATCCGCGAGTTTGGTGGCCAGTTCCCGTGCGTTTTCGATGGGACCGAAATTCGCGTCCAGGATCACGTTGTTCTGGTCTGTTCGAAAAAGGTTGCCTTCTGCGGTTTGACGCAGTTCGACTCTCGCCCCGATCGATGTCAGGTAATTTTCGATGCTTTTAACGGCGAAAGGAATGACTTCCACGGGCAACGGCCAGTGGCTGCCGAGGCACGGCGACAGCTTGCTCCGGTCGACAATGAAGACAGTGCGCCGGCTGGCCTGGGCCAGGACTTTTTCACGCAGCAAGGCGCCTCCTCCGCCTTTGATCAGGTTCAAGTCCGGATCGACCTCGTCGGCTCCGTCGATGGTCAAATCGAGGATCGGGCGCCGGTCGAGGCTGGTCAGCGGGATTCCGAGTTGCTGGGCCCGTATTTCTGTTTGAATCGAACTCGGTACGCCGCACACACCATCAATCTTTCCAGCCCGCAGCATCTCGGCCAGGCGTTGCAGTGCATCTGCGACGGTCGTGCCGCTTCCGAGACCCAGCACCATGCCTGATCGTACCTGTTCCACGGCGGCATCGGCCGCACGACGTTTGAGTTCTTCCTGGATGTTCATGATGATCGGTTGAGCCCGTTAGGCCCGTTGAGCCGGTTGATCCAGTTAAGACCCTGCGGGCCACACGGTGCAAAAAAATTCTATTTTCGTGTTAACAGCGGATTGACCTTAAGCCAGCACTGGTTCTGGGTTTCGAGTTTCAAGTTTCGAGTTTCGGGTTTCAAGTTTTGGGCTCCGGTTTCTGAGTTTCAAGTTTCAAGTGTCAAGTTTCTGCACTACAGCTTGCAACCGACGCCCTCTTCGAGGGCCTGGCTCAGATCGCCGGTGATGTCGTCGATATCTTCGATGCCGATGCTCAGCCGGACAAAGTCCGGTGTGACCCCAGCCGCTATTTGCTCTTCTTCGCTCAGTTGCTCATGGGTGGTCGAGGCGGGGTGGATGACCAGACTCTTGGCGTCACCGATGTTGGCCAGGTGGCTGAACAACTTCACGCTTTCGATAAATTTGACGGCCGAGTCCCTCCCGCCGCTGATCCCGAAACCGACCAGCGCCCCCTGTCCATTCGGCAGGTACTTGTCCTTCAGGTGATAGGTGGGCGAGGATTCCAGGCCTGGGTAACGAACCCAGGAGACACACTTGTTGTTTTCCAAAAAGCGGGCGACCTGCAGGCCGTTTTCCGAGTGTTTGGCCATGCGCAGAGACAAGGTTTCCAGCCCCTGGAGAAACAACCAGGCATTGAAGGGGCTCATCGCCGCGCCCATGTCCCGCAGGCCGATGACACGTGCCCTCAAGATGAAGGCCAGACTGCCGAAAGTCTCCACGAATTTTAAACCGTGGTAGGCCGGCTCCGGTTCGACGAAGGCTGAAAACCGGCCGGAACCCTCCCAGTCAAAGTTGCCCGAATCGACGATCAGACCGCCGATGGAGGTGCCGTGACCGCCGATGAATTTGGTTGCGGAGTGTATGACGATCGCTGCCCCGAATTCAAACGGACGCAGGAGATAGGGCGTGGTGACGGTGTTGTCGACCACCAGGGGTATGCCGTGCCGCCGGCCGGCTTCCGCGATGGCGGCGATGTCGACGATGTTGAGTTTGGGGTTGCCGATCGTTTCGGTAAAAAAGGCCTTGGTCTTGTCGGTCACGGCCTTTTCCCAAGCCTCCGGGTCATCCGGCGGGACGAACTTGACCGTGATGCCGAGCTTTTTGAACGTGTGGCTGAAGAGGCTGACCGTGCCGCCATAGAGATCGGTGGACGAAACGATTTCGTCGCCGGCCCCGGCCAGGGTCAGTAGAGCCAGCGTTTCGGCCGCCTGGCCGGAAGCCAGTGCCAGGGCACCGACGCCGCCCTCCAGCGACGCGATCCGCTGTTCGAGCGCGTCGACCGTAGGGTTCATGATGCGAGAGTAGATGTTGCCGAATTGGCGCAGTCCGAAGAGATCGGCTGCATGGGAGGTGTCGTCGAACGTGAAGGACGTGGTCTGGTAGATGGGCACGGCCCGGGCCTTGGTTTCTTTGTCGGGTGTGTGACCGGCATGCACCGCCCGTGTGGCAAATCCTTTCATGTGTTCAGTCATGGATCATCTCTCCTTTTCACGGGATTTTAATATCATTTCAATAAAGTAAAGCATATTGGTCAAAACCAATCAGGCTTCCCGGATCGGCCGATCAGTCGCCCTGCAGCAGTTGCATGCCCTTCAATGCGGCGCCCCAAAGGCCGCTTTCCTCATCGGTATTCAGGAACACCGGAATCCGGTCCAGTACGTGCGACATGACTTCCGTTTTTCGGAAAGCACGGGCGAATTCCCGGTGGGTCACCAGTTCGGGTAATTTGGCGGCGACCCCGCCGGAGATGTACACACCGCCGAAGGCCACCACCGCAAGGGCGTAGTTGCGGCTGAGCCGGCCGAGGAAGCGTGCCATCCATCCCAGGGTCGCGGATTCGTCGGTCAGCCTGCCCGCTACTTCCGCCGGTTTGAGGCGTTCTCCGGTTAAAAAGTGATGCAATCGGCTCAGGCCGCCACCTGAAACGACCGTTTCAGCTCTGACATAGGGTTCGCCGGTATCCTGAAGCAGATAGTGCATGTAGTTGACTTCCGCTGCCGATTCAAAAGGAAAACTGGTATGACCACCCTCGGAGGGCAGGGCCGTGTAACCCCCTTTTTCCAGCGGTATCAGGGTCGCCTGGCCCAGACCGGTTCCCGCTCCGATGACCGCCAGCGGCGCGGCGGGGTCGACCTTTCCGGGAAGGACCCGGCGGGCGGCATCCATCAACGGCGATCGGCAGGCAAACGCTTGGGCGACGAAATCATTGATCAGGGCGCACTTCTTGAGGCCGACTGCCCCGGCCAGTTTGGACAGGTCGATGTCCCAGTCGATATTGGGTGGATTGCTGTAAGTCTTATTTATGATCGGCCCGGCGACGGCCATCACCGACACGTCCGCTGCCGAGGCCGGCAAATCGAAATTTTCATTTTCCAATTGATCGAGCATGGCTTTCATGGAATCAAATTCGGCGGTGTTCAGCCAGAGTGACCGCACGAGTTCCAATTGCCGGTCTTCACCTGTCCTGAAAGCGGCAAAGCGGCTGTTGGTCCCACCAATGTCGGCAGCCAGAATGGTCTTCATAGTGGTTCCTCTCAATTTTTCCGGATGCATCCGGGCAGATCTTGCGGCAGCAGAGCCGCCGCCTCCGTATCCAGGAGCCAGACGACTTCCCCGTGCTGCGGAGCGATTCTTTGGGGCGGCAGCTGAGCGGATGCATCCGTCAACAACGAACGAACCACATCCGCTTTTTTCGATCCGGAAATGAGATACACAATGCAGCGGGCCTGGTTGAGGATCGGCATGGTCAGGGTCAGGCGTTCGACGTTCGGTGTTCCGCCCTTGACGGCCGTCACCCAGCGCGTCGTTTCCACTGCGCTGTGGTCACCGGGAAATATCGAGGCCGTATGGCCGTCCTCGCCGACACCCAGAACGATCAGATCGAAAACCGGCTCAGCGCTGGCGATGCGCCTGAAATGGCGTCTCAGTTCCTGCTCGTAGTCGTCGGCTGCCGCAGTGGGCGGTTTTCGCGAACTCATGGGATGGATGTTGCCGGCCGGGATCGTCAGCTGCTTCAGAAAATCTCTTTCGGCGCTGCCGAAGTTGCTGTCCGGGTCGGTTACCGGTACCAGGCGCTCATCGACCCAGAACAAGTGAGTGACCTGCCAGGGAATGCCAGAGCGATAGGGATTCTCGGTCAGGAGCCGGTGCATGGGTCGCGGAGTGCTGCCGCCGGACACGGCCACCGTGAAAAATCCCGCGCGGGCGACGCTCGCGACGGCAGTGCGTTGGAAAAGTTCGACGCTTTCTACCGCCAGACGCTCGATGCCGGGTGTGACAATAACCCGGCTGTTTTCCGGCGGCGTCATCGGGCGGCTTGCTCCATCAGCTTCAGTGACTCTTCCACAACGTGGTCCGGGGTGAGGCCGAATTTGTCGTACAGGACCTCATAGGGAGCGGAGGCGCCGAAGTGGGTCAGCCCAATCACTATTCCGCGGCTGCCGACATACCGGTGCCAGCCTTGGGGGCTACCGGCTTCGATCGCCAGCCTGGCCGTCACCTCCGGCGGCAGGACCAGCCGGCGATATTCATCCGGCTGCTCCTCGAACAGTTCCCAGCACGGCATGCTCACAACCCGCACGGCGATGTCCTTGTCGGACAGCACGGCGGCGGCCGTCAACGCAATATGCACTTCCGATCCGCTGGCCATGAGGAGGAGATCCGGTCGGCTGTCTTGCGGGTCGCGAACGACATAAGCCCCTTTCTGCAATCCATCGGCCGGTCCGGCAACCGTACGGTCGAGAACCGGAAGGTTCTGGCGGGTGAGGACCAGCGCGACCGGGCCGTCATTGGATTTCAAGGCCGCTTTCCAGGCCTCGACCGTTTCGTTGGCGTCACAGGGACGCACGACCTTGAGATTCGGCATGGCCCTGAGGGCTGCCAGTTGTTCGATCGGCTGGTGGGTCGGACCGTCTTCTCCCAGGCCGATACTGTCGTGTGTGAAAACGTAGATGACGTGCAGTTTCATCAGCGCGGCCAGACGAATGGCCGGGCGCATGTAGTCGGAGAAGATCAGGAATGTGGCGCCGTAGGGTATCAATCCACCGTGGAGGGCCATGCCGTTTAAAATAGCGCCCATGGCGTGTTCCCGCACGCCGAATCTCATGTTGCGCCCCTCGAAGCCGGGCGGCTGAAAATCGTCTTCATTGTCGATAAGGGTCTTGGTGGACGGGGCCAGATCGGCGGAACCGCCCATCAGGTTTGTCATCCTGGCGGCAATGGCATTCAATATTTTACCGGAGGCCACCCGGGTTGCCACTCCCTTGGTGTCAGCCTGGAAGACGGGCAGATCCCGCTCCCAGGCTTCGGGCAGATCGCCGCTCATCCACTGCCGCCAGCGGGCAGCCAACTCCGGATGCGCCTTTTGGTAGACTGTGAAGGCCTCCTGCCAGCTGCGGTCGAGTTGCGCGCCTTTTTCCAGGGCCTCACGGAAATGCGAAACCGCTTCTTCCGGCAGGTAAAAGGCCGGTTCTGCGGGCCAATTCAGGTTTTGTTTCGTCAGTTTGAGTTCTTCCGCTCCCAGAGGTTCGCCATGCGCGCCGGCAGTGTCCTGCTTGTGGGGGCTGCCGTATCCGATGTGGGTCCGCACGGCGATGAAAGACGGTCGCCGGGTCTCTTCCCGTGCGGCTGCTATGGCGGCCGACAGTTGCTCCAGATCGTTGCCGTCCGGCACCTGCTGCACGTGCCACCCGTAGGCCGCGAATCGCTTCAAGCGGTCTTCCGTGAAGGCAATCTCGGTGCTGCCCTCGATGGAGATGTGGTTGTCGTCGTATAGATAAATCAATTTGCCGAGGCCGAGGTGACCGGCCAAAGACGCGGCCTCGTGGGAGACGCCCTCCATCAGGTCCCCATCACTCACGATGCCATACGTAAAATGGTTGACGATTTCGTGTTCCGGGCGGTTGAAAACCGAGGCCAGATGCCGCTCGGCAATCGCCATCCCCACGCCGTTTGCAAATCCCTGCCCCAGTGGGCCGGTTGTGGTCTCCACTCCCGGAGTGAGTCCGTGTTCCGGATGACCGGGCGTCTTGCTTCCCCATTGGCGAAAATTTTTCAGTTCGTCCAGGGCCAAATCATAGCCCGTCAGATGCAGCAGGCTGTAGAGCAACATAGAGCCGTGGCCGGCGGAGAGCACGAAGCGGTCACGGTTCGGCCAGGCCGGGTTTTTGGGATTGTGACGCAGAAACAGTGTCCACAGCACATAGGCCATGGCGGCCGCTCCCATGGGCATTCCGGGATGGCCCGAGTGGGCCTTTTCGACCGCATCGGCAGCCAACATTCGAATAGTGTTGATACACAGTTTGTCGCGTTCGTTATTCATGATTCCTCTCCTCTAAATTGTCAACGGCCGCTTTGGGCTCCAGCGTGGGTCTGGGTTTTAATTTGAGATACCGGCCGGCAATACTCACCGTCCCTCACAACTCATGGGTCACCTCCGGACCCCAGCTTCCGGCCGGATAGGTCTGAAGCGTTTGGGCCCGGTCGCCGCAGGTTTCGCACTCGGCCAGAATGGGGGTTAGAAAAGACCAGCACTGCTCCACGGCATCCTGACGCCAGAAGAGCATGTGGTCTCCCAGCATACAGTCCAGCAGAACCTTTTCATAGGCTTCCAGCTTGAG
>JBATHN010000558.1:0-2334 GCA_049666885.1 Desulfobacterales bacterium | reverse complement strand
ATCGTTGACAGCCTGGAGATGGCATCGGTCAAGGCGCTGAACAGCATCTCCAATTTCGCCAAGCGCCAATTCGAGGCGAGTTGATCATGACCAGACGACATCTTAAAAAAAGACAAATGCGGGCAACACCTGAACTGGATGTCACCACTTTCATGAACCTGATGGTCGTGCTTATACCGTTTCTGCTCATCAGTGCCGTCTTTTCACGCGTGGCGATCATGGAACTGAGCGTCCCGACCAGTGCCGGCGGAACGGCTTCGAACACGCCGAATTTTGCTATCGAGGTAATTGTCCGGCAGGCGGGATTTGAGATCGCCAACGGCTCGTCGGTAGAGGCCGCCATTCCGAAAAAAGACGAGCGGTACGATATGGAAATGCTGTCCAAAATGCTCATGCGCCTGAAGGCCCAGTACCCGGAAAAGGAAGACGCGACCATCTTGATGGAGCCGGGCATAGAGTACGATTATCTGATTCAGGTCATGGACGCGGTCCGCACGGCCAAAGTACAGGCGGAAGACAGTGAAGAGGTTCAGAAACTACTACTCTTTCCCGACATATCCATAGGAGATGCGCCATGAGAAGTAGCCGACGTATGCGACGGATGGGGCGTAACAGGAAAATTACGACCGGTCTGCTCCTGACATCGCTGATGGATATCTTTACCATTCTGGTTTTCTTTCTGCTTTTCCACTCATCCGGCAGTGATGTACAGGAACCGCCCAGAGATATCCATCTGCCCGAATCGGTTATCGAAAGCAAGCCAAGGGAAACCGTGCAGATCACTGTCAGCCCCGAATTGGTCTTAGTTCAGGGCAAGGCCGTGATCGGCACCCCCGAACTGCTGGATGCCGAGTCTGAGACGGTTGCGGAAATAACGGAGCGGCTGGAGCAGCTCAAACGCAACATTATCGGGATAAGCACCAAAACGGTCGTTGAAGGCAGGGAGGTCACTATCCTTGCGGATAAAACGATTCCGTTCAGAGCGCTTAAAAAAATAATGTCAACCTGTACGGGTTCTGGATACGGCAAGATTTCTCTGGCCGTCATTCAGAGGGCCGACAAAAGCTAGCGAGCATGCCGTGAATACATCCTTATTGGAACAGGAATTGGCGCCACTAAACGCGCAGATCGAGCAAATCCGGAAAAAACGTGAAGCGCTCGAAGGTGAGTTGCGCGCTGTAGAGGCTGAGCTCGAAAAGTTCTCCGCCGCCAGACAGCGATTCGATGCCTTGCGGGAAGTCTGCAGTGCTCTCGACAAGCTGGGGGAACTGAAAGCGGGGCAACTTTTCTGGAAAGGGATCCCGGGAAGCGAGGATGCCGCCGGGCATCTGGAACGGGTTCGGGGCCGCGTAGCCCATTTCGAGGAGAAGATCAGCGGAATTATCGAAAAACAGGCATCTCTTCAGTCAGAGGTAGACAACCGATGCGATGAACTGGACTATCTATACGAAGAAGTAGATGATGCGCACGAACGTGAAGAACGGCGCAAGGAAGAGTTCGTCATAGAGCGCGAGATATCGGATGTTCCTTACAGGGCGATGCTCATGCCCTGGACCAAGGATGCCGAAAGCGAAAGACTCTTCCGCCGCGCGGTGCTCGTGGCGCTGCTTTTCTGCTTTGTATTTGGTTCTCTCATTCCCCTGATAAAGGTGCCGATACCGGATCCTTCGGTCGCCGTGGTCGAGATTCCGGAACGATTGGCCAAGCTGGTCAAGAAGGAACCGCCCAAGCCGGCGCCGCAGCCGGTGGCTAAAGAGATCCAGGAAGAGCCCAAAGAGAGCCGGGAAGAAAAGGCCAAACCCCAGCCGGAGGAGCAAAAACCGGATAAACCTCAGAAAAAGGCGCCCGCGCCGGAACCGGTGAAAGTGGCCGATGGCGGGGGCGCAAAAGCAGCGGCACGGAAAAAAGCCGAACGCGTCGGTGTTTTGGCATTCAAGAAGGCCTTTGCCGATCTGATGGACGAAACGCCGATTGCGAAACTCGGCACCGAAGCCCGTCTGACCAACGAAACCCCGCGGGTGGCAGGTCAGGCCGTGGCGCAACGCTCGCTGGTCGCCATGCAGGCGCAGGGCGGTTCCAGCGGCGGTATCAGCAATGCAGGGTTCAGCCGCAACGTCGGCAGCGGCAACGCCGACCGGCTTGGTGGCGGAGGTATCGGCAGGGGCGGTGGCAGCGGCAATGGAGCCGGGTTCAGCCGGGTCGAAAGTTCCCTCGCAAATCTGACCGAATCGTCCAGACCCTTGAGCGACGGGCCGGCTCTCGGTCGAACCGACGAGGAAATTCAGATCGTATTCGATCGTTACAAGGCGGCCCTCTATCGGATCTACAACAGGA
>JBATHN010000557.1:0-5353 GCA_049666885.1 Desulfobacterales bacterium | reverse complement strand
GGTCAGCGCCGCGGCCACAGCGCTGGCGTTCTTCGGACTGGCAGGAGAGGTGGCCGGTGACAGCGCAGCCGCACCGGGCAGTTTCATGATCAAGATGCTCGACGCCCTCTTCACCATTACACCGGAGCAATTGCAAAGAGGCTGCAAGATCGAAACGGATTGATATGAAACCAGGGCGCATCGACTATTCTCTCTATCTGGTAACCGACCGCGGGCTGTCCCGCGGCAGGACGACCCTCGAGATAGTCGCAGCGGCTGTTTCCGGTGGCGTGACCTGTGTCCAGCTCAGGGAAAAGACGGCTTCTACCCGTGAATTCATTAGCGAAGCGCTTAAATTAAGAGAATACCTGAGGTCCGTGACCATCCCCCTGATCATCAATGACCGGCTGGACGTCGCCCTGGCCGTGGGAGCCGACGGTGTTCATCTCGGCCGCAAAGACATGCCGCTGGCGATGGCCAGGGCCATCGTCGACGACCGGATGATCATTGGAATATCGGTCGAATCGCTCGAAGATGCGATCGCGGCAGAGAAAGGCGGTGCGGACTATCTGGGCGTCAGTCCCATCTACGCGACCCCCACCAAGACCGACACCGCTCCGGCGATAGGGGTAGCGGGGCTGCGGATCATTCGTCAGGCTGTCAGCCTCCCGTTGGTCGGTATCGGCGGTTTGCACCCGGGCAACGCCGCCGAAATCATCCGCAATGGTGCCGACGGCGTGGCCGTTGTTTCGGCCATCGTCGCCGCCGAGGACCCGGCGCAGGCCGCTCACAGTCTGAAAAGAGTCATCGTAGAGGCCCGAAACCAATGAACCTCAAGAACATCGGCGAGTTCGGATTCATCGAGCGCATCAGCCGGGGCTGCTTGATCCGCCCCGCAGGGATCGTCAAGGCGATCGGTGACGATGCTGCCGTTTTTCGGCCCGAACCGGACCTTCTGAACCTGGTGACGACCGACCTGCTGATCGAACGCGTGCATTTTTTGCGGGATGCCGCCGATGGCGACAACCTGGGGTACAAGGCCCTGGCCGTCAATTTGAGCGACATCGCCGCCATGGGCGGTACGGCCCGCAACGCATTTGTCAGCATCGCCGTGCCGCAAGACGTCACCCTCGATTTCCTCGACGACTTCTACCGCGGAATGAAGAGCCTGGCCACGGAACACGAGGTCAACATCCTCGGCGGCGACACCACCGGTTCCAGCGTCGATTTGGTCATCAACGTGGTCGTCACCGGAACGGTTCCGGAAAACGAGGTCCTCTTCCGAGACAACGCCCGGGCCGGTGACGTCATTTTTTCATCGGGTTGCCTCGGTGACAGCCGCGCCGGACTTCACCTGATCCTGACCCGGATCGCCGCCGACACCCCCTACCTGAAGACGCTTTTAGACGCTCACCTTCGTCCTAAACCCTTTCTGCGCGAAGGCCGCTTCCTGGCATCCCACGGCGGGGTCCACGCCGCCATTGACGTCAGCGACGGCCTCAGTTCCGACCTGGGGCATATCGTGCGTCTCAGCCGGGTCGGCGCGCGCCTGTTCGTCGATCGTCTGCCGATGTCACCGGCTTTGCAGCAGTTCTGCCATCGCTTCGGATTCGATCCGGTCGAATACGCCCTGGCCGGCGGTGAAGATTATACCCTGCTTTTCACCATCGCCCCCTCGGAAGCCGACGCAGTTGCCCGCGACTACTTTACAGCATTCGGGCAATCACTTCACAGACTCGGTGAGATCACCGACTCGGGAAAAATAGAATTGATCGACGGCAGTGGGCGCTCGCGGGTTATTGTCCCCACCGGCTGGGACCACTTCAAGAAGGAATCATAGAATGCAGGCACTATCAGACGAACCCGGTACAGACCGTCACTACACAAGAGTCCTTACCATTGCCGGCTCGGACAGCGGCGGTGGGGCGGGCATCCAGGCCGACCTGAAAACGTTCTCGGCCCTGGGCTGCTACGGCATGTCGGTGGTCACCGCCCTGACGGCCCAGAACACGACGGGTGTAACGGGCATCCACGCCGTGCCGCCGGCTTTTGTCGTACAGCAAATGGCGGCCGTCTTTTCCGACATCGGGGTCGATGCCATCAAGATCGGCATGCTCTATTCAGCGGAATTGATCCTGGCAGTGGCGGACGGGTTGCGGCGGCATGGAGCGGCCAACATTGTCCTCGATCCGGTTATGGTAGCGCAGAGCGGCGACAAACTGCTGCAGGACGCGGCCATCACGGCATTGAAAGATCACCTGATTCCCCTGGCGACGGTCCTGACGCCGAATCTGCCCGAAGCCGCCGTGCTGTTAGGACGGGAAGTCAAAGGCCTCGACGACATGCAAGCGGCAGCCAAAAGCCTGGCCGCATTCGGCAGCCGCAGCGTGCTGCTCAAGGGGGGACACGCGCAAGGTGACGACAGCTCAGATGTGCTTTTCATCGCCGACGAGGACCGTTGTGTTGTTCTCGAGGACCGGCGAGTTCGGACCGCGAACACCCACGGCACCGGATGCACGCTCTCGTCCGCCATTGCCGCTTACTTGGCGAAAGGCGAAGCCATTGCGCCGGCGGTCCGCAAAGCCAAAGCGTTCATCGGTGAGGCCATCCGCGCCGGTGCGCCCTACCGCCTGGGTCACGGCAGCGGACCGGTGCATCATTTCTACAGCTTCTGGTCTTAGGGTTTCGATTCGCAAATAAGGTGGCGCCTTTACAAATCAGAGCCGTTGAGCCGGCCAATCATTTCCGCTTTGAAGTGATCTCCAGATCAGTGAGGGTATAACCGAAAGCCTTCAGGAGAGAATAGGCGAGTTTGACTGTGTCTTCGGCGCTCAGGTGCGTTTCGACGAATAAGTTGGTACCCTCTATGTTGACCGGCAGCCTGAGTTCGTCCGGGTTTTCTCTGAAATAATATCGGTTGTCGACCGAATGCCACAGCAGTTTTTCGACATCCTGGTCGTGTTTTGCAATCAACTCTTCGCACAGCTTGAGCAGAAACCCGTCCCAGGAATCGACCTTACAGCGGACATCGTTGAAGGAAAAAGCGCTGACGACCCGTCCCTCGAAATATCGGGGCGGTATCGTGGGTTTCTTCGACTCGCCGACCTCTTTCAGATCAGCAACCTCTTGGGTTGACGCGACCTTGAGACGTTCGGACAAAAACGAGACGGTCATCTCTTTATCGGGTTTGTAGCCGCAAAGCTTTTCGACAGCGTCGCCGAATAGTTTGACCAGCGCCTCGGGGGGGTCGGACAAGAGGCGGTTCCAAGCCTCGGCCATCGACTTTTCAATGACCTTGCGCTGGCGTTTTAACTGCATCGATTCGGCAATCTTGAGGGACTTGCCCTTGGATACATTGCCCTTTTCGAGCAGTTCGACAAGCCGGGCGGCGACCTCCTTGGGGGGCTGCTTTAAAATTTCCAGCATACAGAACCGCTTCTGATCGAAAGACCCTTCGCCGGCGGAAAGGTAGAACCACCAAGCCGCCCCGTTGGTCAAAACAGTAAACTTGACGTCTTCCTTATAGGCGCCGCCAAGGATCTCCTTCTGGTGGTATTTCAGATCCTCACCAACTTTTTCCACACCGATAAATATCATGTCGGTGTCTTTGAGCCTCAGGGCGTAGTCGACCTGAACGGACTTGAGGGCGTGATCCGGTTTGACTTCGTCGACATCGAAGATGTCCCAACCCAGCAGCGACAGCAACCGGATGACAATCGCCTGTTTTGTGGAAGCCTTGTCGAAGGTATCGACCCGTTTGTTAGATTTGAGCGACTCGATGAGCTCGATTATTTTATTTTCCATGCCTTAAGTTTAATTAAAAATCCCAAATAAATCAAGCAAGTTTTGAGGGCTTGAATTGCCGTACGGCGATCTTGAATCGCTTCAAATCTTCGCTGCCGCCGCGGCGATCATAGCGCAGTCGAATGTAGAGGGCGACGATGGTCGCGACCCTTTCGGCCAGGTCTTGGCGGGCGGTGCTTACCGCTGCCGCAAAATCGAGCGGCCCCTGACCGGGACTGCGGACCAAGCCGACACGAGCGAGTTTGCTGCAGAAAAGCCGGTAGGAGCGCCGCACGACATCTTCCTTTACCGCGAGGGTTTTCAAGAGCCGAGCGGCATAGACCCCGACTATCAGGCCCATCAATCCGCCGGCCACCAGCAACGAAAACAGCAGGCCCTTTCGACCGCCGGTGTCAAAGCCGAGTCCAGCCAACAGCGTCATCTGCCGGGCAGGCGTGTATCCCAGCACCCACTTGTTCCATTGGTTGTCGACCGCATCCCAGGCCATGTGGACGCGTTTCCAGGAACGGGAAAATCGACCAGCGGGACTGAAGACTTCGACCGCCGCGCGTTCGTCCTGCGGCAGCGCGGAAGCCACGCCCCGATCGACCCGCTGGGGTGCGATCGCCAAGGACGGATCGACGCGTCGCCATCCCTTGCCTTGCAGCCAGACCTCGGCCCAGGCATGAGCGTGGGATTGACGCACGATGAGGTAACCGCCGAAGGGGTTGACATCACCGCCGAGATATCCGGCCACCACACGGGCGGGTATATTGGCGGCGCGCATCAAGAAAACGAAAGCCGTTGCATAGTGTTCACAGTACCCTTTGCGGGTTCGAAAAAGAAATTCGTCGATCGCCTGATGGCCGAGCAGCGGCGCTTGGAGTGTGTAGCCGAATTCGTTTTGGCTGAAATAACGCAGGGCGGTCTGGACTATCTCGGCGGGCTCCTTGACAGCCGCTCGCCAAGTTCGGGCCAGGTCCCGGGCTTGCGGGTTGCTGCCATCCGGTAACATCAGGGTCGGAGGCGGCGGCACATCGGTCCGATCGGCCTTGTAATCGGTCAGCGACTGGACGCTGTACTGCAAACGCCGGGTCACCCTGCGGATCGACCTCAGCGTGTGATCGGCCTTTATGACAGTGCCGGACGAAGCGTCGACCGGAAGGTCGAGTGCAAAAAGCCAGCGCTGTCCATGCGGCTCGAGCGTGACGGTATAGTCCGTTTTCCCTCTGCCGGTCAATGACGGTGCCGGCTCATCGTCCGTGTCGCCGGTGCGCCAGACATCGCCGTCGAAATTAGTAAAGGTGACACCGCGCCAGTAGAGGCGCCCGGGTGCCGGCACGGACCCAGCGAACTCGGCCCTGAAGGCGATAGCCCGGCTGACGACGACCTGGGACACGGCACCCGGTCGCAGCTGATCGGAAAAACCGCTGATACCGGCCTGAGGCCCCTGTAGCCCCCAAAGGCCGCCCTGACCCCGCGGAAAGAAGAGAAACAGCACGAGGGTCAGCGGCAGGGCTTGTAAAAAAATTCCGGCGGCGAGCGACAGGCTCTTGCGCCGGCCGCTGGACGGATGGATGACCCGGGCCAG
>JBATHN010000556.1:0-2813 GCA_049666885.1 Desulfobacterales bacterium | reverse complement strand
ACACCCTCAGCACCTTGGCCACGCACCTGGTGAACGGCATATCGGACCGCCTGGTGGAAGAGATCATGACCGAAGGGACGATGCTTCTATCCGGGGTCGATCTCGACATCCGCTTCGGAGAGCCGATTAAAATTGATGAATGCCTGTCGAGCAGGTCGATCGAGCGCGGTATCGGTTCAAAGCATCGGCTGCAGTTCGACGACCCGCTGCCGCTCCAGCGCCTGATGCACAAGGAGGTGCTGAAAATCATGCAGCGGTATATGGCCGCTATTTATAGCATGACGTCCGTCAATCACGACCACCTTTTCGCTTCGCTACTCAGATTTTCCCCTCACAAGAAGTTCGAGGAGCACGCGCTGCGGCGCAAGCTGTTTTTGTTGACGGGCGCCGTTCGGGAGCTTAAGGACCTGCATTTGCATCAGAACCTCCAGGACGATCAGGTGCACCTGCTGACCGACGACCGCTACGGCCGGGTGAGCGACTTTTTGTCGGTTGCCATCGAAAAAGGGATACTAAAGCGCGAGGGCCGTTACCTGATCAAGGACCGCTCCAAATTTTCCTCGCCCTACGATTTTCACCGGGCGCGCATCGACAATCCGGTCGAAGTGATGGCCAACGCCGTCGAACCGTTGACGGCGTTGCAGCGCGTCGTGCGTTGGACCGCCTGGCTGCCAGATTTTTGGGTCCGGCGCAAAGTGGCGGCCACGCTGCAACGTCGCGCATACAGCGAGTTCGACGAGGATTACCGGCAGTTCTTCATCGACGGGGAATCTAAGAAAAAAGAGGTCGGCAGTCCGTTTCTGATCCGCGGCTGCTTCCGCCGGATGGGAGTGGTCCTCGTTCATGGATACATGGCGGCCCCCCTGGAAATGAAAGAACTGGCGGATTATCTCGCGCGCAAGGGGTTGTGGGTCTACGTCCCACGCGTCAAAGGTCACGGCACTTCTCCCGAAGACTTGGCCCAGACCCGCTACCCGGCCTGGGTGGAAACGGTTGACTGCGCGTATGCTCTAATGCGCAACCTCTGCCGGCGGGTGGTCGTCGGCGGGTTTTCCAACGGCGCCGGACTGACCCTCGATCTGGCTGCACGGACCTCTGATATGTCCGGCGTGTTTGCCGTTTCGCCGCCGCTGCGACTGCAGGATTTTTCGACGCGCCTGGTACCGGCCGTGGACGTCTGGAACCGCTTGATGAAAAAAGTCCGCCTGGGAGATGCCCAGGTGGAATTTGTGGAAAATCACCCGGAGAATCCCCATATCAACTACCTGCGCAATCCGATTGCCGGCGTGCGAGAGTTGGAACGCTTTATGGACGCCCTCGAGCCCAAACTGGGCGCAATAAAGGTGCCTGCTCTGGTTATCCAAGGCCAGGGAGACCCGGTGGTCAATCCGAAGGGGTCGGTCAGGGTCTTCCAGAGACTGGGGTCGGAGGATAAAACTTATGTGCTTTTCAGTTTCAACCGCCACGGCATCGTGCGCGGTGAGGGTGCCGAACGGGTCCACCGCGCTGTATGGGAATTCATCGAACGATTGAATTGAGAAAATCGGGTAAAAATAATTCTTGACATGATACGCTGTGGTATTATTTTAACACTAAGCAGCGCCAGCTGCTTGAAAGGTTAAAAGGTGTTAAAACCTTAACCCCTTTTCTCTTTCCTCTGTTCGAGGGGGGGCATCTTCCCCAATGCCTCCCCTTTCTTTTTATGCGAGGGATGGATCTTATTTCTGCTGTTTAGCGTCCATCCGCGATCTTTTTAGACACTGTTGAGTGTCCAATTCATAATTGAGGATTTTTTTTGCTGGGCAAGGCCGCACAAGGGTTTGCGGCGAGGCGTACTTTATGTACGCCGCAGCTGGAAACCCGCGGAGAACGCAGTCCAGCGAAAAAAAGACCATTTATGGATGGACACTGATATGGAGGCACCATGACCGCATCCGTCCGGCTTGATATTTTTTCTGATTTCATCTGACCCTGGTGCTATTTCATTACCGGGCGTATTGAAAGGATTCAAGAAACTTATGCCGTCGAGGTGGACTGGATTGCATTTCCGCTCCATCCCGAAACCCCTGATGAGGGCCGGAGCCTCGAAGAGCTCTTTGCCGGTCGTTCGATTGATGTGCCGAAAATGGTGAGGCATCTGCAGCAGACAGCCGCCGGGCTGGGACTTCCCTTCGGCGACCGCACCATGACCTACAACAGTCGCCTGGGGCAGGAATTGGCCAAGTGGGCCGCTGACAAGGGCCGCGAGAATGATTTTCACCGGGTTGTGTTTCGAGCCTATTTTTCCGACGGTCTGAACATCGGCGATCCGGCCGTGTTGGTGAACCTGGCGGAGGCTGCGGGTCTGTCGGGTGACGAAGCCCGGCAGGTCATTGAATCCAGAACTTACCGCCAGGCTGTGGATCGGGACTGGGACCGCGCCATACATTTAGGGGTGACCGCCGTTCCGACCTTCGTGATCCGCAGCAAATCGCTGGTCGGCGCTCAACCGACGGCAGTACTCGAAAGATTTCTGGAAGAAAACGGCGCACGACGCAACCCTCCACCCCCTTGACCGTTGAACCTAAGTTCTTGGTCCCTGAAGCTTAACCCATGCATCTTTACTGCTTATATATCGGGTTCATTGAGTTTATTGAGTCAGAAAATACGGCTTTTTGCTTTTAGCCTTGTGCCATTCGCCGTTCTTTTCATTTCAGCTTTGAGCATTAAACAGTTTCTTCTTCGATCAAACTGGAGGCGGCGGCCAGAGGCAGGGCTGAACCTTGAACCCAGAACCCAGAACGCTGAACATGAACCTTATTTATCCTTAAACC
>JBATHN010000555.1:0-4307 GCA_049666885.1 Desulfobacterales bacterium | reverse complement strand
TAACCCTCACTGCCCGCGAATCCGTTAAAGACAAATGTCTGTTGCGGGCCACGGCCTTGACCTTCTACTCTTTGTTCTCCATCGGACCGGTGGTGGCTCTGGCGTTGGGAATCGCCACATGGTTTGGGCTGAAACAACGCTTCGAAGTGAATGTATTGGCCAAGCTGCCGGTCCAGGAAGAGGTCCTCACTCAAATTCTGACTTACGCTCATAGTCTGCTGGACGATACACGCGGTGGCGTCATCGCCGGTGTCAGCGTCGCCATGCTGTTGTGGTCGGCCATGAAGTTGCTGAACCACCTGGAACAATCCTTCAACGACATCTGGCAGGTCGAAAAATCGCGTTCATGGAAAACGAGAATCAGCAACTATTTGTCTTTTCTGATCCTGGCGCCCCTGTTTCTGTTGATTTACAGTAGCATTCCCGCATTCGTGACCAGTCAGCTCGATGATCTCTCTGCCAAATTGACCTTTCTCGCCAAGGTCAGCCCCAAAATTATAGACCTGCTTCAGCTTTTACCCTACTTGCTTATCTGGGCGGTTTTCTCGCTGGTCTACCTACTGATTCCGAACACCCGGGTCAAACCGATCTCAGGCATTCTGGCCGGAGTACTGGCCGGCACGGCTTACCTGGTGGTCCAATGGGCACTCATCGATTTTCAGGTAGGCGTCACCCGGTACAACCCAATTTACGGCAGCCTGGCCGCACTGCCGCTGCTCCTGCTGTGGATGAATGTCGGTTGGATTGTCCTTTTGATCGGTGCGGAATATGCGTATGCCCACCAGAATGTAGACCTGTACGAACTCGAACCCGAATACACCGGCATCAGCCCCCGTTTCAAAAAGGTGTTGACCCTACAAATTCTGCACCGAATGGTGACACGGTTTTCCGAAGGTAAGGAGCCACTGAGTGCCGGACAATTCTCCCAGCAGCTCGAAATCCCGGTGCTCCTGGTGCAGCAAATCCTGAACGAACTGGTCAAAACCGGCCTGGTCTCCCTGACAAAAGCCGATGGAAGCCGTGACCCGGCATTTCAGCCCTCGCGTGATATTCATCGTTGGACGATCCGGTATATCATCGATGCTTTGGAACTGCACGGTGTTAACCGGTTGCCGATTGCCGAAACCGAGACCCTGAAATCCATCATCCTGGCCGTGGAAGAATTGACTTCGGAGATGAAACACTCGGAAGCCAACCGGTTGCTGATGAACCTATAGCCATTTAGTGCAAAAATAAGGCGGGCACCTCCGCCCGGATGGTGGGGAATGGAATCAGACCCCCACGTCACCGGCAAAGTGACAGGCCGCAAAATGACGGGATTCGATTTCACGCAGAGCCGGTTCCTTCCGGCTGCAAAGATCACGCGCGTAGATGCAGCGGGTGTGAAATCGACAGCCTGAAGGTGGATCGATCGGACTGGGGACATCGCCTTTGAGAATGATGCGCTTGTGTTTGCGTTTCGGATCCGGCATGGGGGAGGCAGAGAGCAGCGCCTGTGAATAGGGGTGCAGCGGCCTTTTGTAGAGGTCCTTGCTGGGGGCCATTTCGACGATCTTCCCCAGGTACATCACCGCCACACGGTCGCTGATGTGCTCGACCACGTGCAGATCGTGTGAGATAAACAGGTATGTCAGGCCGAACTCCTGCTGCAGGTCCTTGAGCAGATTGAGCACCTGGGCCTGGATCGACACGTCCAGGGCCGAGACCGCCTCATCACAGACGATCAGTTCGGGATTCAACGCCAGTGCCCTGGCAACACCGATCCGCTGTCGTTGACCGCCTGAAAACATATGCGGATAGCGTCGCATCTGCTCCGGACGCAACCCGACGACGTCCAGCAGGTAGAGCACCCGCTCCTCCCTTTGTTTTCTATTTTTCATACCGTGAACCAACAATGGTTCGCCGATGATCTGGGCGATCGTCTTGCGGGGGTTCAGGGAGGAAAAAGGGTCCTGAAAGATGATCTGCATCTGCTTGCGCAGACCGCGCATTTCTTTCGCATCGCAGGCCAGTAAGTTTCGACCCTTGAAGATCACTTCTCCGGCTGTCGGTTCCTCCAATCGCAGGATGGCGCGACCAAAAGTGGTTTTGCCGCAGCCGGATTCACCGACCAGCCCCATGGTTTCACCGGAACGGATGGTCAAGCTCACGTCGTCGACGGCTTTCACCGCCGCCACCTCTTTCAGGAACACCCCGCCAAGGATGGGATAGTATTTTACGAGATTTCTGGCTTCTACCAGGTAGTCGTTCCGGCTGCTTTCAGGCATATTTCAAACACCGTGCGGTGTGGTTATCACCGACGCCGTGCATGTCGGGTTCGATGCGGCGGCAATCGTCGAAGACATCCGGGCAACGGTCACTGAACAGACAGCCGCCGGGCAGGTTGAACAGCGAGGGAACGACCCCCGATATAGTGCTCAGACGACCGTTTTTGGTTTTACGGCCAAGAACCGGTATCGATTGCATCAAACCCACGGTATAGGGATGTTTGGGATCGGCGAAAAGCGTTTCCACATCAGCGTACTCCATCATTTTGCCGGCATACATCACCGCCACATGTTGGGCCATTTCGGCAATCACGCCCAGATCGTGGGTGATGAAGAGGATCGCGGCACCGGTTTCTTCTTTGAGCTTGTTCATCAGGTCCAGAATCTGGGCTTGGATGGTGACGTCGAGCGCGGTGGTCGGCTCGTCGGCAATCATCAGTTTGGGATTGCAGGCCAGCGCCATTGCGATCATCACCCGTTGGCGCATGCCACCGCTCATCTGGTGCGGATAGTCGGACAGCCGCTTTTGCGGTGCCGGAATGCCGACCAACTGGAATATCTCCACGACACGCCGACGCGTCTCTTTGCGGGAGATGTGCTGATGCAGGCGGATGACCTCGCCGACCTGCTCGCCGACCGTGAACACCGGATTCAGTGAGGTCATCGGCTCCTGAAAAATCATGGAAATCCGGTTGCCGCGAATGCGACGCATCTGCCTCTCGCTGAGTTCCAGAAGATCGGTGCCGTCGAAGAAAATCTTTCCTCCGACGATCTTGCCGGGCGGCTCCGGTATGAGTTGGATAATGGAATGGGCGGTAACGCTCTTGCCGCATCCGGACTCACCCACAAGCCCGAGGGTTTGGCCGGAACGAACCGAGAAACTGACATCATCGACCGCTTTGGCCACCTGACCGCGGACGAAGAAATGGGTTTTCAGGTTTTGAATATCTAAAAGCATGCTTGATTATCAATCTCTCAAGCGCGGGTCCAGTGCGTCGCGGAGACCATCTCCCAGAAGGTTGAAACCAAGGACGGCCATCAGGATGGCGATGCCGGGAAAGGTCATCACCCAGGGGGCGCGCAGAATCAAGCCCCGGCTTCTGGCAATCATGGCCCCCCACTCGGGGGTCGGCGGCTGGGCACCCAACCCCAGAAAACTCAGTGCCGCCGCATCCAGGATCGCCGAGGCCATGCTGAGGGTCGTCTGCACGATGAGCGGCCCCATGCAGTTCGGCAGGATGGCCAGAAAGATGATGCGCAGATTTCCGGCACCGATGGCACGGGCCGCCATGACATAGTCCTTTCCGCACTCTTCCAGCACGCTGCCCCGCACGATGCGGGCAAACCGGGGCACGTAGGTAATCCCGATGGCCATCATGGCATTCTGAAGGCTGGGGCCGAGGTAAGCAACGACAACGATCGCCAGCAGCAGGTAAGGAAAAGCCAGCAGCATGTCCATGAGGCGCATGATGATGCTGTCGATCTTGCCTTTGTAGTAGCCCGAAAACGAGCCGAGAAGCGTACCGCAGAAGAAGGCCAGACCGACGCTGACAATCGCCACCAGAAGGGAAACCCGCGCACCGTAAATGATTCGTGACAGGGTGTCCCGTCCCAGTTCGTCGGTACCCAAAATGTATTTTGTGGTCCCTTTTTCATGCCACAGGGGCGGCTTGAGTTGATCATACAGCTCTGTCTCCAGCGGGTTATGGGGGCTGAGAAAGGGCGCGAAAATGGCGGTCAGAACAAAAACGGTAATGACCACCAGTCCGGCTATGGCGGTCTTGTTGCGCCACAGCTGGCTCAGTTGTTCCACCATCGGGTGGCGGAGATGCGGATCTTTATTATTACGCGCGGTCGTCATAACTGAGTCGACATGAGGCTTTCAATTGTCCCGCTGCAGCCAGCAGCCAGCAGCCAGCTTGCACTCAGCGTTTTTGAGCGGCAAAGCCGCGTTTCATAAAATCGCCTCAAGCGGTCTTGTTGCGCCACAGCTGGCTCACTTGTTCCACCATCGGGTAACGGAGATGCGGATCTTTATTG
>JBATHN010000554.1:0-1743 GCA_049666885.1 Desulfobacterales bacterium | reverse complement strand
GACTGCCACATCTGTGAACGAAACTGTGAAGGGGCCTGCGCACCGGCCGGCGTCATCCGGACCCATGAATGCGTCCTGTGCTTGAACTGCCTCGCCGAATGCCGGCACGACCTGGTCGGCTACCGGACGACCATTTCGGCCACCGGCGAGCGCGCGTTTCCCGACATCACCCGCCGGCAATTCGTCATTTCGGCCTTGTCGGGACTTGCCGTTGCACCACTGCTGCGCCTGGACGGTCAACTGGCCGGCAACTGGGACCCTCGACTGGTGCGTCCGCCCGGGGCGTTGGCCGAGGCCGAGTTTGTAACCCGCTGCATCAAGTGCGGACAGTGTATGCGGATCTGTCCCACCAACGTCATCCAACCGGCCGGATGGGAATTCGGACTGGAGGGCCTATGGACGCCGGTGCTCAATTTCCGGATCGGCACCAGCGGTTGCCAGTACAAGTGCATCGCCTGCAGCAACATCTGCCCGACGGCCGCCATCCGTCCCATCACGCTCGATGAGCGCCTGGGGCGCAACCGTTTTGCAGGAACCGGGCCGCTGCGCATCGGATCAGCCTTCGTGGATCGCAGCCGCTGTCTGCCCTGGGCCATGGACACACCCTGTATCGTGTGCCAGGAAAACTGCCCCGTCAGCCCCAAGGCCATCACCACCCGGACGGTATTTTCACCGGTGGCCACCGCAGGGGAGCTGCTCGTGGCCGATGCCGACACCCAGACGATCCGTTTCCGGTCGGCCGAGTTGCCGGACGGTCGATTCGCCACCGGCGATTACTACTGCCGCCTCCCGGAAGACAATGCGTCCGGACCGCGGCGCATCGTCGAAAACACCGACCGCGAACTGACGCTTTCGGCTGAACAACCATTGACGCGCCCGCCGGCGACAGGTGCGCGGATCGACATCCTGATCCGGCTCCAGCAGCCCTACGTGCGGCCGGAATACTGTATCGGCTGCGGTGTCTGCGAACATGAATGCCCCGTCAGGGGCAAACGGGCCATCCGGGTGACAGCCGAAAATGAAACCCGCAACCCCGATCACGCCATGACGCTGAAGGGATGAGGTCATTATGACGACCCGGTCACGCCGGACACCGCCGCCCCTCAACGTCTTCTTCACCCTTAAACGACCAATGGAGGACTGATACCATGAGCCAAAAATCCGACCATGCCCATAAATGTTGGACCCGCAGACGATTCCTCAAAACTGCCGGGACCGTCGGTCTCGGATCGTTGGTGGCCGCCTACGGGCAACCAGCCACTGCATCGACTCCCCCTAAGACCCAGGCCGATGAACCGTTCACGGTACCCGAACGCCCTTTCGGCAAGACCGGTCAAATGGTGTCCATCCTGTCGCTCGGCGGCATGTTCGACATTCCCAACAACCAGCTGCTGCTCAAGCAGGCCGTCAAGTGGGGTGTCACCTACTGGGACACGGCCAACTCGTACGAAGGCGGACGCAGCGAAAAGGGGATCGGCAAGTATTTTGCGAAGTATCCCGAAGATCGCAAAAAGATCTTCCTTGTGACCAAGACCGGCGCTTGGACCACCGGTGGGATGACGGAACACCTCGAAACGTCGCTCGAGAGAATGCAGACGGGCACCATCGATCTGCTCTTCGTCCACGGTATCCGAAGTATCAGCAAGATGGACGGTGATATCAAGGCCTGGGGCGAGAAAGCCAAGGCCAGCGGTAAACTCCGCTTTTTCGGTTTCAGCACCCACAGCAATATGGAAAATTGCC
>JBATHN010000553.1:0-4965 GCA_049666885.1 Desulfobacterales bacterium | reverse complement strand
CCTTGAATCATAAAGCAGAGTAACAGCCCCATCAAGGGATTCGAAAATTTCAACTTTTTTTCCTCCGTCTGCATCGTTTTAAGGTCCGGGCACCCACTCCTACCGGTTGAGTGAGGCAGCCGGGACCGCCGTTATGGTCACAGGCAACCATCTGCGCAATTGTTCTTTTCGATAGTCAAAAATATCCTCCAGACGACTTCGCACCCAGTATCTATGAATCAGCCTTCCTATTATTCCAAATTTCAAACCGTAGCAAACAATGTCATGCATTTCGATTCCGTCGTTTTTCGGGGTGAAGCTGTGCTGATGATGCCAGAAGCGATAAGGCCCGAAACGCTGCTCGTCGATGAAAAAATACGGCCGTTGTACATGGGTGATTTCTGTAATCCACGTCAAAGGAATCCGGAACACGGGTTGAATCCGGTAGGTAATGATCATACCGGGGTACATTTTTTCCGGCAAAGACGATCTAACGGTCATGTTCAGCCAGGGCGGGGTGATCAAGGGAAGATTTACCGGGCGGGAGAAAAATTCCCAGGCAGCCTCGATGGTCAAGGGAAGCCACTGTGACCGTTTTAACTGATAGAGTTTCATGGCACACCGAATCGGTTCTGCTTTTCCTTTATTTCCCTTTGACGCATGGGCTTGGAATCGATCAGGCCGATTACTTCAACCATCAGTAGCGGATCGATTCGTTTGATCTATTTTCTCCACCAAAGGCCAACAGACGGCCTTAAATCAAACTTCCGTCAAATCACCAAACCCAACCATTCGATGCTAATCATCTCTTCATGGATGTAAAGCGTCCACACTGCCGCAAAAAAAGGACGGCAGACAGAAACAAGGCGACCCGCCGGCAACACCGTCTTTGAACCGCCCAAGGCGGCGAGCGGAAAGGTGGCGAGGAAGAAAAAAGCGAATCCACAGCGCTTTACAGTCTGTAAAAGAAATCGACAGCCGCTCCCGGGCTCCGCTCCGGCGGAAATCGGCGCAGCAGGGGGGTTGTAATAAAGAATCAGGCAGTTGGCCGCGTACCGCCACAGCGGGAAGGGATGGTATCGGTTTTGCACTACACAGTGTATTCGGCGATTATGCCGCTTCGTTCCTGACCACTGCATACGGTTGCGTGTCCGGAAGCGGCCGGTGAATTACCCGGTAAGGGAGGAGGGGAGAGCATGGCACCCGAGAGGCAAAAGCTGCTGGTGGCCGTCGACGGTTCCGAACATTCGCGGGAAGTTGTGCGCTATGTGGCTGGAATCTGCGCGCCGAAACGAATCGAGGTGACGCTCTTTCACGTGCTCTCGCCCGTCTCGGAGAGTTTCTGGGATACAGGGACGGCAGCTGAATCTCCGGGCGCCGAAGCGCACCGGGGGTGGCTGGCGCGCCATCAAACCGCGATGGAGGTCTTCATGGACGGTGCCCGCCGGATGCTGTCCGACAGCGGGTTCCCGGAAGAAGCCGTCCGGGTCGTTCTTCAACCCCGGCAGGAAGGGATTGCTCGGGATATCCTTCAGGAAGCCCGCCGCGGATACCAGGCCGTTGCGGTCGGAAGGATCGGCCGCAACCCGATTACACGGCTGGTGATGGGCAGCGTGGCCAGCAAACTGGTGTCCGCGCTGACAAAGGTCACCCTGTGGCTGGTGGACGGTCGGCCGGACTGCCGGCGGGTGCTCGTTTGCATCGACGCCTCGTCGGCTGCTGCGGACGTAGTCGACCATGTCGGCCGGATGCTTTCTGACAGCCCGGCAGAGGTCACGCTGTTTCACGCCATTCGCAACCCGGAGCCCGATTGGGTTTCCGAATCGGATCCATCCGCCGGCGAGGCGGCCGTCGAACAGGAGATGCGCGCCCGAAAGGCTCTGGTGCCGGTGTTTGAAAAGGCTGTTGCTTCCCTGGAGACAGCCGGCATCTCTTCCGAGAGAATTTCGGTCAAGGTGATCTCCGGCATGGCCACCCGGGGCGGCGCGCTTTATGCGCAGGCGCTTCACGGTGGCTTCGGCACCATCGTCGTCGGGCGCCGGGGGTTTTCGAACGTGAAGGCCTTCCCCATCGGAAGGGTGCCGATGAAACTGGTACAGCTCATAAATGAGCAGACCGTATGGGTGGTGAGTTGTTGATACGCCGCCGGTAGCGAAATTGCGTTAACGCCGTGGAACCGTCATCGAGTGGAGGTGGATGCCATGTATGAAAAAATCACCGACTCTTCGGCAAGCTGTGATCTGTGCGGCGAGAATCCTATCGACGGTCAGCTTTACCTCAACGAAAAGCAGCTCTGCGTCTGTTCCGACTGTAAGCAGAAGTTGGAAGAGATACCTCAAAAAAGCCGCGCAAACCTGGAAAACTACCTTCTCGGCAACGTGATTTGACAGCACTTGATTTACGGTGCCAAATCTGTCTAATAACAGATGCGCTGTCGCAGCGAGATGCCTAATGACGTGTCATTTTTTAAGCGTCTCGACTGCCTTGGGCGACGCAATTGGATGCACATAAGGTTCCCGGTTCAACGTTCAGCCCAGCCGCTGGCCTGAAAAGCGGCCAGTTTGACGGAGAGGAAACTTATAAGTTTCGGTGAAAAATTCCAAATCGCAAAGAACAAATAACAACCAAATTACAATGACCGAAATTCCAAATTCCAAACGATTGGTTTTTGATCTTATATGAGATTTGGATATTGTCATTTGGAATTTACGTGTAATTTGGTGCTTGTATTTTGGTAATTGACATTATTTTAGACCGGCGGGTTAGCCTGAAATCTGAAACCTAAACCAACTCTGCCGATGGTCATTGATATTTTCCCAGGCTTGAAATATCAAGCAGTCGGCGACAATTGATAAGACATTTTATGTGCTAAGACGTAACTGTGGCCACCAGGAAAACACCGCATGGAAAAACTGATCATCACCGTCGCACCAACAGGTTCCCTTCCTAAAAAAAAACACAACCCCCACGTTCCGATCACGCCCCGTGAAATCGTTGAAACCGCCGTCCGCTGTGAGGCGGCCGGTGCCGCCATCATCCATGTTCACGTCCGCAACCTGCAGGACGAATCCCCGTCCACCGATTTCCGCCTCTTCGAAGAGGTGATCCAAGGCCTGCGGGCCGAAACCGACTTGATCATCCAGATTTCAACCGGCGGCAGGGCGGGAATGAGCTACGAGGAGCGCTGCGAACGTTTGCGACTGACCCCCGAGATGGCCAGTCTGACCACCGGGTCGGTCAACTTTCCCAACAGTGTCTATGCCAACAGTCCGGAACTGATCGAAAAGCTGGCATCAGACATGCTGCGCCGTGGAATCAAGCCCGAAATGGAGATCTTCGATCTGAGCATGATCCAAAACGCCCTCGACCTTGTGGGAAAAAACCTGGTGCAGCCGCCGCTGCACTTCGACTTCGTCATGGGGCTCAAAGGCGCCATTCCAGCCACGGCGGAAAACCTGATCCACATGAAAAACACCATCCCGCCCGGCTCCACATGGTCAGCAGCCGGCATCGGCCCGGCCCAGCTGCCCATCAACACGATGGCCATCCTCATGGGCGGCCACAGCCGGGTGGGGCTCGAGGACAATATCTATTACCGCAAGGGGGAGCTGGCCACCAACGAGCAACTGGTGGAACGCATGGTGCGCCTGGGCCGGGAGCTCGGCAGGGAGACGGCAGGACCCGAGGAGGCCCGGAGGATCCTGGGTCTGAAGTGATGGCTGCAGTAAGAAAGGAACGCCCGTTGCGCTCTCTTGCCGCCCCCCGGCGGAGTTGACCAAGATTAAAAGGTCGGTTGCGGGTGACCCTGGGTCCCCGTCTGCGGATCAGTAAAACCCGCTTCAGGCGGGTGGAAAACTGGCTGCCGAACACCGCCCCGTTGAAAGGACCCGAAATGAATCGAATACCCGGCAACCTTTTCCCGCGCGTTCTAAACCGCCCTCTTCCCGTAGCCGTCAAGGCCGAGGGGGTCTGGATAGAAGATGATGCCGGCCGGCGCTTCCTGGATGCCAGCGGCGGCGCCATCGTTGTCAACCTGGGTCACGGCCGCCGGGAAATTGCCGACGCCGTACGCGACCAGATCCTCTCCCATCATTACGTGCATCCCACGATGTTCACCACGCCGGTGGTGGAGCAGCTGGCCGCGGCCCTGGCCGCGCACACACCGCAGGGACTGGACCGGTTTTACTTCGTCTCCAGCGGCTCAGAAGCCGTGGAGACCGCCATCAAGCTCGCCCGCCAGATCCACCTCGAAGCCGGCCGCCCGCAACGCTTTCGTCTGATCTCGCGCTGGAAATCCTACCACGGATTGACCCTGGGCGCCCTGGCGGCTACGGGCCGCACCACCTTCAGGACCCCCTATGCCCCCCTGATCACAGACGTCGTCCACATCCCCCCGGTCTACTGCCTGCGGTGCTCCTACGGCCTCACCTACCCCGACTGCCGGATCCGCTGCGCCCTGGCGCTGGAGGAAACCATTCAAAACCTCGGACCGGACACCGTATCGGCCTTTCTGGCGGAAACGGTCTCCGGCGGCACTTTGGCAGCCTGTGCCCCACCGCCGGAGTACTTTAAAATCATCCGCGACATCTGCGACCGTTACGAGGTGCTGTTGATTCTGGATGAGGTCCTGTGCGGCATGGGACGCACCGGCCGCTGGTTTGCCTGCCAACACTATGGCGTGACGCCCGACATCATAACACTCGGCAAAGGGCTTTCGGGCGGGACAGTGGCCCTCTCGGCCGTGGGGGTCCGGGGCACCCATTTCGATGCGATTTGCGACGGCGGCAAGGCCTTTGTTCACGGCGGCACCTTTTCGCACCACCCGGTCGCCGCCGCCGCCGGGCTGGCCGCCGTGCGCATCCTGGAAACCGAGCGCCTGGTGGAACGCGTCGAGGAAGTCGGTCGACTTCTCGGACAGCAGCTGCAAACCGCTCTCAAAGACCATCCCAACGTGGCCGATGTTCGCGGTCTCGGATTTCTCTGGGG
>JBATHN010000552.1:0-4101 GCA_049666885.1 Desulfobacterales bacterium | reverse complement strand
ATGTCATCTACACCGGCAGCCCTCGGGTAGAGGGTAGGGTAAAGGGTTCCGGATCCGTTAAGGCCCGCCGGTGATTATCGCAGCCGTCAGCAGAGGAAAGGGGAATTATATCAAATGAGTAGAAAAGGGGGACCCATGAAAAAAACAATCGTTATAATCGTATTGGCTTTCTTTTTCGTCACTCTGATCGGCTGCATCGGGATTCAGGGAGGAAGCGATCAGGGCAGGGTTGAACCGACTCTCGGGCAGCAGTTGATCGATTTGAAAAAGGCCAAAGACGAAGGTGCAATTACCCACGAGGAGTACAATGAGTTTAAGGAGAAGCTCAAGCAATTCTACGATTAGGCCACCACATCTAATCTTTCTCCTGGCCCAGCATCTTCTCGGAGTCTATTCACATCATCTGAAGCCGAATGCGCAGGCCGGCAGCACGCCCAGGTTTCAGGCGTGGCGGTGACCCATAAATTGAAAACATTCATTGTAATATAGAAACAACGTCTGATTGGGCTTTTGAGTCAATTGTACCAAGCTTTTTAACAATCGCCCCTAAAATCCTGCCCGGAGTTTTCGTTCGGTAAGCCGTGACAAATTACCGGCGCCGGGCGCACGGCCTGCCCGGGACGGAATGGATGTTGTTGACTGCGCGAAGCCGATCGCATATAAAGGGATCAAAACAGATACTGGAAGGAGGGACCCAAGATGCCGAAAAAAATCATGATCATCGACGACGACCCCACGGTGGTGCGATACCTTCAGGCTGTTTTCAGCGACAACGGCTATGCCACCTGCACCGCATCGAGCACTTCCGAAGCCCTTGAGCTGGTGAGACAGGAAAAGCCGGACCTGATCACCCTGGATCTGCAGCTGCCCGATGAATGGGGCCCCCGGTTTTATCGCAAGCTCAGGAAGGAGAAGGACCTCAAAGATATTCCTATCATCGTTATCAGCGGCATCGACGGAGATCATGCCGTCAAGGACGCAATCGCGTTCATCGCCAAGCCCTTTGATCCGGAGAAGCTGATCGGAATCGTCAAGAACACGATCGGATGATGCTGCAGCGGGACCCTCGTTCTGCACTTGTGCGTAAGGGTAGATGTCAAAGTCGATGGCAAACGTTGAAGAACGTTCTCACTGCTAAACTATTTAAACACAATGGAATCCAAATATAACCAAAAAGCCTGGGTATCGAACAGTTGAGATAATAGACTATAAGCTGGAATAGCCAAACCGTATCCGATAAATCAATTATTATTCAATTGGTTATGGTTATGGCAGACTAACCCACGTCACGCTCTTCTCCAACTCCTGACCCTTAAAATCAACCTGTATATTAATAATTTCCATACTTAACTCACACAACAAGAAGGACCTATCATGAGTACAGGCGCATCAGGCGCTGAGAGAGGTCAGATTCCCTTCATCTCCCTCTTGCCATTTCTGCTGATTGCTTTCGGTTTGGCGTGGGGAATCCTGGCTCTGTTCATCTTTCTCTCGGACCAGATGACCGAGATATTTGGCGAATTGACCGGTCAACATCCGCTCTTCTTCTTGGCAGTGTACGCACCGGCGATCGCTGCTTCCAGCGTCATCATGCACTACGGCGGCGCTGAAGGCTTGAGGCGTTATCTTTCCCGGCTGCTGCTCTGGCGCTGCTCGCTGGCTTGGTATGCCTTTTTGATTTTCGGAATTCCGCTGCTGTATTTATTCGGCTCTGCGCTGAAGGGCAATATTTTGGAGGTGAGGTTCCCCTTCTCCTCATTTCAGTCACTTGTTGTGGCATTGGCACTAACTGCGCTTAAAGGGCCGGTCGAGGAATTCGGCTGGCGCGGGCTGGCCCTTCCTCTTCTGCAACGGAAGTTCGCGCCCATTTGGGCCGGTCTTATTCTCGGTGTCATCTGGGGCTTCTGGCACCTGCCTGCATTCCTGTTGAGCGGGACGCCGCAAAGCGCCTGGTCATTCACTCCGTTTTTTGCCGGCTCGGTTGCCGTCAGCGTGATCGTGACCCCGTTGTTTAACGCGTCGCACGGCAGTATCCTGCTCCCTGCGCTGTTTCATTTTCAGCTCAACAATCCTATCTGGCCCGACGCCCAACCTTACGACACGTTCGCGTTCGCGGCCACCGCCATTGTGGTTGTCTGGATCAACCGAAAAACCATGTTCAGCAGAAAAGGTGTCGTGACGGAGGTCATTCCCCAAACGGTGGCGAATTAATGGAAGAGTTCGATTATCAACCGGAACACGCAGCGTTTCTCGGTCCGATGCTGACGAATTCCGTGAGGCAGCCGCATCTTGCTTATGTGAAGAAATGAGTAAGCCATCGAATCATACGATACTAACTGATGAGACATACCACCGGGGCATCTACGAATTAGGTATGCAAGACTCAGATATTGCAGGTGTTGTGTCAAGGTGGGGGCACCCTCCGCTTTGGAGCCATGCACCCGGCTTTCCCGGTATTGTTATCGCTATCCTCGCCCAACAGGTCTCTTTGGAATCAGCCCGGGCAGCGTTCACCAAGCTGGAGAATGCAATCGGTTCAGTCGACCCGGAAGAATTTTTGTCCCTGGATGACGGCACATTGAGGGCAATAGGCTTTAGTCGCCAGAAGGCCTCATATGTCCGAGGGGTGGCTCACGGGATCATGGTTGGCAAGATCCATTTAGAAGCTCTAGAGTCTATGGACAATGATGATGCTCGGAAGAGCCTAATGGAAATAAGGGGAATAGGGGCGTGGACGGCCGATACGTATCTGCTATTTTCATTACGTAGACAGGACATATGGCCTTCGGGTGATCTTGCTTTGGTAAAAACAATCCAAGAGTTGAAAGGGATGGCGACAACGCCTGATGCAGAAGAGGCGGATAGAATCGCAGATCATTGGAGACCATGGAGGGCAGTGGCCGCAAGGATCCTTTGGCATCACTATCTCTGTGAACGGGGTCGAATCGCATCGTCCTAACATCAACTCGCCCGAGCCGAACGAAAGTATAATGATTCCGAAAGATATTTTATTTTACTGTTATGGGTGCATGTCTGCGATGTTATCGCATCCAGTTATGCCCACAAGAAAAATTCGATTCTGGCTATGGTCACTGGAAATAGGAAGGTCGGATAGGTTGAAACCTATCGAACCGAGCATAAAAAGTCGATAATCATTCGGTTGTTGTTTTTATATTTCGTTGTTACTTCTGCTAATTATGGTGGTAAAAGATGCTTACCCAACTCAAATTCGCAGCGATTGACATCGGCTCCAATGCCGTCCGGCTTTTGCTGGCCAGCGTTTTCGAAAACAATGGCAGGCCGACCTTTAAAAAGATGTCCCTGACACGCATGCCGATTCGTCTCGGGGCCGACACCTTTTCGCTGAAGCGCATATCGAAAGAAAGAACGGACGAGTTGGTCAAGGCCATGACCGGCTTCCGGCACCTGATCGATGCCTATCAACCCATTGCCTTCAGGGCATGCGCCACATCGGCCATGCGGGAGGCCAAAAACCGGGCTCAGGTCTGCAAACGCATCCAGAAAGCCAGCGGTATAGAGGTGGACATCATCGATGGTGCACGCGAAGCCCAGCTGATTCTAGAGAACCAAAGCGCTGACCAATACTTCGGCTACAGCGCTTACTTGTATGTGGACGTGGGTGGCGGAAGCACGGAAATCACGCTTTCCTCCCAAGGACAGGTCGCGGTTTCTGGATCGTTTAAAATCGGTACCATCCGGTTGCTTCAGGGGCAGGTGGCCAAATCCGACTGGGATGCCATGAAGATCTGGCTTCAAACCCATTGCGCCGCCCACAAAACCCTGGCAGCCATTGGTAGCGGGGGCAACATCAACAAGATTTGCCGCCTGGCCTACTGCAAGAAAGGCATACCACTTTCCAAATCAAAGATGATCAAGGTTCGCAGGCTCCTCAAAAAATACAGCTACGAGGAGCGCATCACGGAACTGAACCTGCGACCCGATAGGGCCGACGTGATCATCCCGGGCGCCGACATTTACCTGAAAGTGGTCCAGTGGGCCGGCATCAAAAACATCTTCGTTCCGGTCATGGGACTGGCCGACGGCGTTGTGCGGATCCTCTACCGCGACTACAAGGCGCAG
>JBATHN010000551.1:0-2577 GCA_049666885.1 Desulfobacterales bacterium | reverse complement strand
CCCTCTATCGGATGATTCTCGAAAACGACCGGCTCGACCGCTACGACCTCGGCTCGTTGACCTATTGCTATTGCGGCGGGGATGTCCTGCCCGAGGAGGTCAAAGTGCGCTGGCACGAACGCTGCGGCGTTCCGATCTACCAGGTTTATGGCTCAACCGAGGTGGGTCACGTCGCCTACAGCAAAATCGGTGAGGAGCCCAGCCCGAGGGCTATCGGGTTCCCTTTGAAAAGCCGGGAGTGCCTGATCGTCGACCCTGAGACCCTGGAGCCGGTCGCCGAGGGTCAAAATGGAGAACTCCTGGTCACCTCACCGTATACGCTGAAAGAATACCACAACAAACCGCAGGAAACGCGAGAGGCCTTCGTCCAGTTGGATGGAAAAACCTGGTGCCGAATGGGTGACTTCGTCCGGGCGAAACCGACGGGAGAACTGATCTATATCGAGCGGTCGGCCGACATCATCAAACACAAGGGGTTCCGGGTGTCGGCATCGGAGGTGGAAGCGGCCCTGCAGGACCACCCTACCGTCATCGGTGCCTGTGTGGTCGGCATTCCGGATGTCAAGGTGGGGGAGCGGATCAAGGCGATCGTGGTTCTCAAGGAAGACGCCCGGGGTGTGGGCGGAACCGAATTGACGAAGTGGTGCCGGGAACGGTTGGCGGCCTACAAGGTTCCATCTTACATCGAATTCAGGGACATGCTGCCCAAATCCAAGGTCGGCAAGCTGCTCAGGCGTGAGGTCCGTGACGACGAACGCCGGCGCATCTCGAAAGATAAAAAGGTATTTCCTCAAAAAGGAGCGTGACATGTCAGGAAGTGTTCTAGACGGCAAGCGCCTGCTGGCCGTGGACGATGAACCCGATGTCCTCGACACGCTGGAGGATATTCTGGCGGATTACGAAGACTTGGTGCTCGACCGGGCAACGGACTACGAGACCGGTTTTCACCTTCTGCGTTCCTGGACCTATGACGCGGTCATCCTCGACATCATGGGGGTGAGGGGCTTCGACCTGCTCAACGCAGCCGTCCACCTGGGATTCCCAACGGTCATGCTCACCGCCCATGCGCTGTCACCGGAGAACTTGAAGAAATCGATCGAAATGGGCGCCCGGGCCTATATCCCGAAAGAAAAAATGGTCGAAATCGACGCGTTCCTCGAAGACGTCCTGACGCTGGCGCACCGCTCGAGCCTCAGCAGTATGTTCAACCGACTCGGCAGCTTCTTCAGCAGTAAATTCGGCTCCAAGTGGATGGAAGACGAAAAAACATTCTGGGACCGGGTGGCCAGTGGTCTCTACGAACCCGAACCGGTCATTTTAAAGAAAAAATAAATGGATTTGTATCTGTTGGCTGATGGCGTTTAAGTTATAATTTTCCTCATCAACACCACATCCGGTTTAGACCATCCAATAGAATGATAAAATGCGGCAGAACCTTTCCAGACATCAGATATTAAAATCTTACATCCTCTTTCAGAAAGGACATTATCTCGCCAGTTTTCATCCCAGAATCCGGGCTCAGATTTTATCAAATCTACAATTTAAGGAATATCTTTTAAATTTGCTGTTCGAATCATGATTTACAGCCAACGAGTTAATCAGTGGTGCGGCTTTTTGCGTCGGCTGAATTAGCCTTGTTAGATTTTATTTGCGTTTTCCGAATGTATTCTCCATTCTTATCAATCACAAATTCGTTAATTCTATCTTTACGGATTCGATAGGATTTCTTTAAAATGTAAGTGAAAAATAGACCCAATAACCCAAATAATAATATCGACAACCAGGTGTTAGACCAAGTGATAGATTTGCACTTATCAAATTTTACAAAAAGAGAATAAGTAATCAGTAATAAAGATAAAAAATAACTTGATCCCGAAATGACAACATAGTTAAAATCAAAAGCACCAATAATAAAGTTTCGTACTTCTGGCTTGAACCCCTTCAATTTATTTTTTCCGAGATTATTAACCGCCGCCGAAAACTTTTCATATTCGCTATAGGTAGGGGTTTTTTCTTGCAAGCTAAAAAATTTAGAGATCACAAAAATTATCAAAGATTGCTGATAATATGCAATATCGGCGTATAAACATACGAGTGGGACAAGGCACAAAATTAGTTCAACATAGGGAAAATTATTTGCCCCTGTCAATCCAAGTCCAGTAGCTCCAATTGGAGCAATCAAAATTAACTTCCACTTAATAAGGTCTATCTGCGCTTTTTGGGCTCCCGAGAGTTCATTACGTAACTCTTGCATCTTTATTTCCTATCCTGAATCTAACGGACGGGGGACCGGCAAGTGTGCCCTGCTAATGGGCGTGTAACGGCTGATTCGCGGGGCAAAGTTGCCGAGTCGACTCCGTGGTTATTGGGCGTAGCATAGCGCAGCCCGATGGCCAGGGGTAAAAGGGCCGTCCGTTCTATTTATATATTTATCGGCTTTGTTTTTTCAGTAACTTCATTAGATATCAGATATTTAGCATCTGTTTCTGGATTTTTCCAATCTCCGATAGTCTGCTGCCCAGACTCACCGCCTTGCTTACCGTAACCGCACTGATGCCCGTGGCCCTTGACACATCG
>JBATHN010000550.1:0-8144 GCA_049666885.1 Desulfobacterales bacterium | reverse complement strand
TGATAACAATATTGACCGGATATTCTTTAACCGGCAGTCTTGTCCCATCGTCACGGATAAAATACCACTCAGGGTCGTTGTCCTTCCTGTTGGCCATATCCGCATCCGAAAGTCCCAGCAGCTCCTGAGCTCTATAGTTGGACAGCAATATGCGCGTGTCAGGGGCATGAACCACCACGGCGGTATCGAGATTGGCGAGCAGCGATCGATATCTTTTTTCACTGTCGTGGCGTTTCTCTTCAGCAGCCCGGGTGTCGGTGATATCGATTCCCGTCCCGATGACGTATTCAACCGACCCGTCGGATTCGGCAAGGGCCGTATTGGACCACCTGATCAATCTGCGAGAACCGCGCTTGGTTAACCAGTAGTTTTCGTGCTCGTTTGGGAAACCGCCTGTTTTTAAGTTTTCGAAGACGACTTTTACCTGATCCATCTCATTGCGGAGCAGGAAAAGATCCCAAAAGGGTTTCCCCTTCACTTCCTCGAATAAATAGCCGGTCAGCTTCTCACAGGCGCGGTTGAAGCGGATAATTCGTCCTCGTCGATCGAGCACCACGACCAGGGCTCCTGCCGTCGATAGTACCGCCGCGGTGAAATCCCGTTCCTTCCGAAGCTCGTGCTCAGTCTGTTTGATCTCGGTGATATCCTTGACATATGAGATAAAGTACAGTGGCTCTCCATCGTCATTCCGGATGAGTGAACTGGACACCTGCCCCCACAGGATATGACCATCCTTGTGGATATATTTTTTTTGGAACTCACCGTCCGTGACCTCGCCGTTAGAAGCTCGCTCTATATATTTTGGGCTGACATCTAAAAAGTGCGGGTGAGTGATGTCGTTTACACTCATACCTTCGAATTCTTCTTTTTTGTATCCGAAAATATCGCACATGTGTCGATTGACCTCCAGGAGGCGACCCTCCAGGTCCACCAGGCAAATACCGATATTGGCATTGTCGAAAGCAAGGCGAATACAGTCTTTGTACTTGTAAAAGGAATTCTCACCTTTCGACAAAGGTTGAACTTGCTCATCTGTTTCTGATTTTATGTCTTCCAACTTTTCGTTTATAAGTTTTTTGGACATCAACTTGCCTTTCTTGCAAAATTTAAGGCAGTTATGCTCAACTATATAAAAAAACGAATTCGGACATGAAAAATAGAAAACTGAGACTGATCAACGACCTCCGGTTGAAATGGAGAGGTGGTGGGGTGAATACGAGTTACAGCAAGGAGGAGCAGGTCGTTAACACGTAAAGAATGTTTGAAATTAAATGATGCTATAGGCTTTAAGATAAGGTTTTTGGCAAGGCCAGAGGGAGAATGGCTGTTGTAATACGCCGACGACCGATAACGCAGTCCAAAAGCCTTATCTTAAAGCCTATAAACCATGAACATAGCGGTGTCACTCATAAGCCGTGATCCAATTTACGGGTTTGACCTTAACGACAGCATCGGATTATGGCTGGCCTCAAAGCGGGTGATGTCTTCTTCATGCTGGAGGGTCAGGGCAATATCATCCAGGGCGCCGACGAGGCGCTCCCTGCTGCTTTCATCTATCTCGAAACGGAAGACCGTCGGTTCAGGCGTGTGAAAAGTGATGCTCTGCGAGATCAGGTCGACTGTGGCCTGTAGGCCTTCGTTGGCGGTAACCAGGTCGAATATTCGGTCCACCTCTTCGCTGGAAAGCTCTACGGTCAACAAGCCGTTTTTCACGGCGTTGCTGCGGAAAATATCGGCAAAGCCGGGCACCCGTTGGCCGTTGAATTCTTTCCAAGGCGCGATGACAACCCGGTAGCCGTCCTGATACAGGGCCCATACCGCGTGTTCCCGGCTCGATCCGCAGCCGAAATTATTGCGGACCACCAGAATGGAACGGCCTTCGAACCGCGGCTGGTTGAGTTCGAAATCGACATTGGAATCCCCGTCGTCCGTGTAGCGCCAATCGAAGAAAGCGTTCGGTCCGTAGCCGGTTCGTTTGATCGACTTCAGAAACTGTTTGGGTATGATCTGATCGGTATCCACGTTTGAGCGGTTCAACGTGGCCACAATTCCGGAATGCGTCGTAAAAGGTTCCATGCGAGGTCCTTCGATCGGTAGAGGTGTGCTTCACCGTGTCAATTTGCGCGCCGATACCCGAGTGATGGCATTGTTCAAGATGCGGTTTGCTGTCACGCGAGGGCGAAAAGAATTCTCTTTATACCGTTTTTCCAACCTCATTAAACACCCGGCCATTGGCGGATGTCGACGAACTTGCCCTTCACCGCCGCGGCCGCCGCCATCTGAGGGCTGACCAAGTGAGTGCGCCCGCCCTTACCCTGGCGCCCCTCGAAGTTGCGGTTGGATGTCGATGCGCAGCGCTGCCTGGGCTGCAGCTGATCCGGGTTCATGCCCAGGCACATGCTGCATCCGGCATAGCGCCACTCGGCGCCGGCCTCCTTGAAAATCTTGTCCAGGCCTTCTGCTTCCGCCTGTTCCCTTATCTGCTGGGAGCCCGGCACCACCAGCACCTGAACGTGATCGGCTTTTTTTCGGCCCTTTAAGATTTCAGCGGCCAAGCGCAGGTCTTCGATCCGAGAGTTGGTGCAACTGCCGATAAAGACAACATCGACATCGATATCGGTCAAGAAAGTACCGGGAGTCAGTCCCATATATTCCAGGGCTTTTTCGGCGTCCGCCCGGTTATAGGCGCCAGCCTGGTTCGTTTCGGGGATCGGTTGGTCGATGTCAATGACCATACCCGGGTTGGTTCCCCAGGTCACCTGGGGGGCGATTTGGCCGGCGTCGATCGTGAGGCTGCGGTCAAAAACCGCATCGTCGTCGCTGGGCAGTGTTTTCCAATAGGCAATGGCCCGCTCCAGTTCTTCACCCCTGGGTGCATACGGGCGATTTTCTGCAGCGATATAGGCATAAGTGGTCTCGTCGGGGGCGATCAGGCCGGCCCGGGCTCCGGCCTCGATGCTCATATTGCAGATGCTCATGCGGGCTTCCATTGACAAGGCCCGCACGGCTTCGCCGCAATACTCTAATACATGGCCCGTACCACCGGCTGTACCGATGGTTCCGATCATTTTCAGTACCAGATCTTTCGAATAGACGCCGGGTCCCGGTCGTCCGGAAAACGCCACCTTGTAAGTGCTCGGTTTGGGTTGCACGAGCGTTTGTGTCACGAGAACGTGTTCGACTTCCGAGGTTCCGATGCCGAATGCCAGAGAACCGAAGGCGCCGTGGGTCGACGTATGCGAGTCGCCGCAGACGATGGTCAGACCCGGAAGCGTCAATCCCAGTTCGGGTCCGATGATGTGAACGATGCCCTGGTATCGGTTTCCCAACCCGAACAGCGTGACACCGAATTCCTCGCAGTTTCGGCTCATGGCTTTTACCTGGGCCCGGGAGACGGGATCTTCTATATTCAAGCGGTCTGCGGTGGTGGGAACGTTATGATCCATGGTTGCAAACGATAGGTCGGGGCGCCTGATTCTGCGGCCGGCCAGACGCAGTCCCTCGAATGCCTGGGGGCTGGTGACCTCATGCACCAGGTGCCGATCGATATAGACCAGGGTAGCCCCGTCAGGCAGTACCTTCACGGCGTGTGCGTCCCATATATTTTCAAACAGTGTTTTTCCCATGATTTTGTTCTCTGCTTCAAACAGCGTGTTTCGTGTCGCCCTCCGAAATCAAAAGAGAGCCATGTCATTGGGTGATAAACTCCGGCAGAAACCCGAGTTGTCTAATTAATGGTGAAAATGCCACCTAGTGCCTCTGTTGTCAATGGCATCGGAAACATTCTGCCAAAATCTGAAAATCCGTTAGATTAGCACGTCCTTTCGAATGACTTTTAAGCCGGAGGGGTAGCAATATGAAAGAGTGCCATTATACTCATTAATTACGAACGTGACAGATGATGTGATTGACGGCTATATCTCTTTTGTGTATAGGGTCAGTTTTTCTATATCCGCCGCCCCGGATATAAAATACGGATTTCATTCCGACATTAACAGGTGATTTCAAATCTAACTCGCAGGAAAAGAGAGTGACAATGAAAGGTTCGGAGTTGGTCATAAAAGCGTTAGTAGACAAGGGGGTCAAGTACGTCTTCGGTTACACCGGCGGCGCCATCATGCCGGTATTCGACGAGATGGAAAAGCAGAAAGCCTTTGCCTTCATCATGTCGCGCCACGAGCAGGGCGCTGCGTTCATGGCCCAGGGGGTCTCCCGGGCCTCGCTGTCCACCGCGAATCCCCAGGTCGGCGTCTGCATGGCCACTTCGGGTCCGGGGGCCATGAACCTGGTCACGGGTATTGCCGACGCCGGTATGGATTCGGTTCCGCTTGTCGCCATCACCGGCCAGGTTCCCACCGGCGTGATTGCCACGGATGCGTTCCAGGAGAGCGATGTGGTGGGTGTGATGATGCCCCTGACCAAACAAACTTACATGCCGCTGAGCGTGGAAACGATCGAAGAGTCGATTCACGAGGCATTCCTTGTCGCCACTGTCGGCCGTGGGGGACCGGTATTGGTCGACATCCCAAAGGACGTCCAAAACCAGGAATCCGCCGACGGCTATCGTTTCGATCCAGTTGCTTTCGATCCCAGCCTTGCCGGCGTGCTCCATTCACCTCATCCCGATCGAGATGCCATCCGCCGGGCGGTGGCGCTGGTCAACCGGAGCGAACGGCCGATCATTCTTTGCGGCCACGGTATCATAGCCGCCAACGCCGGTGAGGTTATACAGCGGTTTGCCGAAAAGGCCAATGTTCCCGTTGCATTCACCCTGCATGGGCTTTCGGCATTTCCGGTCGACCATCCGCTGAGTCTGGGCATGGTCGGAATGCACGGGACGGTTGAATCGAACAGGGCATTACTGAATGCCGATCTGATCATCTCGTTGGGGATGCGGTTCGACGACAGGGTGACCGGAAATCTGGCAACGTTTGCCGCTACGGCCGACGTCATCCACGTCGAAATCGATCCCTCGGAAATCGATAAAAACGTCAAAACATCCGTCGCGATAAATGCAAGTGTTTCTGGAGCACTCCACCAATTAATCAAGAACCCTGAACTGATATCCAAGCCGAGGCGGCTCTGGTTTGAGAATATCGAGCACTTTCGCGGTGAAATTGCCGAAGAAATTCAGGAAGAAATTCTTAGCGGGGTCGGCAAGGAGGGACAGCTGCTGATGAAAACCATTGTCAGCAAACTGTCGGATGTGACCGGCGGCAGAGACATCATCGTTGCCGACGTGGGTCAGCACCAGATGATCCTGGCCCGCTTCTACAACTTTCAAACCCCCAACAGCTGGTTCACATCGGGCGGTGCGGGAACCATGGGGTGTGCACTGCCGATGGCCATCGGCGTTAAACTGGTCCGCCCGGACGAGCGGGTCTGGTCGGTCAGCGGCGACGGTGGGTTCCAGATGAACATCCAGGAGTTGGGTGCGGTGATGGAGCACGAAGTCGACATTAAAATTCTGCTGTTCAACAACGGGTATCTCGGGATGGTCCGGCAATGGCAAACCCTGTTCTACGACGGCCGGTTTGCTGGAACCCCGATGAAAAACCCGGATTTCGGCAAGATTGCCGCCGCCTACGGGATACCTTACCGGAAAGTATCCGAAGTGGCGGCCATAGAGGATGCCGTATCTGCAGCGGCCGCGCATCGCGGGGCTTACATGGTTGAGTTCCTCTGTGATCCCAGCGAAGTCGTTTTGCCCATGGTGCCGGCCGGCGGCGGAATTGCCGATATGATCACATCACTGAGAAAATGACCTTATCCGTCAGGAGTAATTGCAATGACTGTAGAAGAGCCGACCAAAAGACGGGCGATTTTGATTTTCGTGTTGAATCGCCCGGGTGTTCTGAACAAAATTTCGATGTTGATTCGCCGGAAAATGTACAATGTCGAGACCATCACCGCCTGCCGCACCCACAGGCCCGGCATCAGCCGGATGACGCTGACCCTTTTTGAGAACAGCGATGACAAGATGCAGCAGGTGATCAAACAGATTGAAAAAGTCGCCGAAGTTCTGTCTGCGAAAGAACTGGATGTGGACGGTAGTTTCTGGCGGGAGGTGGCCATTATCAAACTGGAGGCGGACGAAGCCGTGATCGAAGATCTCGGCCGGCGATTCAATTTTCAAATTCTCGACCGCTGCAACCACGAACTGTTTATCGTTCAGGTCGCCGGCACGTCAAAATATGTAGAGGATTTTATGCAGGCGGTGGGTGAGGAAAAAATAATCGAGACGGCCCGATCCGGATTTACGGCCATGGAAAAATAGAGCGATCTACTTTCTTACCCCGATTCCTGGGGATCGATGCCGGCATCCGGTCTTTGGCGGTCCCGGCGCTGCCACCACTCGCGCACCTCGCCAACGATGCCCCGGCGAAAAGTCAGCACGCAGGCCACGAAAATGGTGCCTTGGATGATGGTGACCCAGGCCCCTACTTGCGCGAAATAGTTTTGAATAGCCACGACCAGGAAAGCCCCCACCACCGGACCCAGAACCGTTCCCACTCCGCCCAGCAGGGTCATCAGCACCACTTCCCCGGAGGTGTGCCAGTGCACGTCGGTCAGCGAGGCCAGCTGAAACACGAGCACCTTCGTGGCGCCGGCCAGGCTGGAAAGGCCCGCCGACAGCACGAAGGCCAGCAGTTTGTAGCGTTGCGTTTTGTAGCCCAAACTGATAGCCCGGGGCTCGTTCTCGCGCACGGCCATGAGCACACGACCGAAAGGCGAGTGCGTGACGCGTTGGATGAAGAACAATCCGAGCAGGAATATGACCAGAACGAAGTAGTATAAGGTCAGGTTGGGGTTCAGATCGATCAGGCCGAAGAGGTACCCGCGGGGGATGGCCTGAATACCGTCCTCACCATGGGTAAAGGGTGCCTGGATGCAAAAGAAGTAGACCATTTGGGCCAGCGCCAGGGTGATCATGGCAAAGTAGATGCCCTGACGGCGGATGGCCAGCCAGCCGAAAATCAGCCCCATCAAGGTTCCCACAGCCGTGCCGGTGAGCAGAGCCAATTCCGGCGTGAAGCCCCAGACTTTGGCGACGTGACCGCACACGTAGGCACCGAATCCGAAGTAGGCGGCATGGCCGAAGGACAGCAGTCCCACGTAGCCCAGCAGCAGGTTGAAAGCCGCCGCGAACAAGGCGAAGCACAGGGCCTTCATCAGGAAAACCGGATAGACGAAATAGGGCGCCACGAGCCCCAACGCCAGCAGGACCAGGTGGCCGATCTTTAATTGCCGCATGCAGTCCTCAGCTTACCCGTCCGAACAAGCCGGCCGGCTTGATCAAAAGCACCACCGCCATGACCACGAAGATGACGGTGTTGGAGGCTTCCGGGTAGAATACCTTGGTGAGGCCTTCCAGCAGACCCAGTATGAATCCGGTCACCACCGAACCCATGATCGAGCCCATGCCGCCGATGACCACCACTGCGAATACCACGATAATCATGTCCGCCCCCATCGTCGGCTTGACCTGGTAAATCGGTGCGGCCAGCACGCCGGCCAGGGCGGCCAGGGCCACGCCGAAGCCGTAGGTGAGGGTGATCATGCGGGGCACGTTGATGCCGAACGCCTGCACTAGGGTGGGGTTCTCTGTGCCGGCCCTGAGGTAGGCGCCCAATTTGGTTTTCTCGATCACAAGCCAGGTTGAGAGGCACACGATCAACGAGGCCACCAACACCCACGCCCGGTAAGTGGGCAGAAACATGAATCCCAGGTTTCGCCCTCCGGTGAGCAGGGCCGGAATGGGGTAAGGCTGACCGGAGATGCCGTAGATCTGCCGGAAGACGCCCTCGATGATCAGGGCCAGGCCGAAAGTCAGCAGCAGGCCGTAGAGGTGGTCCAGGTGGTAGAGCCAGCGCAGGAACAAGCGTTCCAACACGATCCCGAAGGCGCCCGCCACAATCGGGGCCACCAGAAGGGACAGCCAGTAGTTCACCCCGGCATAGGTCATACCGATCCACGCCACGTAGGCCCCCAGCATGTACTGGGCGCCGTGGGTGAAGTTTATGACGTTCAACAGGCCGAAAATCAAGGCCAACCCCAAACTTAATACGGCGTAAAACGAACCGTTGATCAGACCCAGCAGAAGCTGGCCGAAAAGCGCCTGGGGGGGGATGCCGATCAGTTCA
>JBATHN010000549.1:0-1913 GCA_049666885.1 Desulfobacterales bacterium | reverse complement strand
CACCCTGACCGAGGACATGGACCTGTCGTACCGTATTCAACTTGCCGGATGGCGCTGCCGCTACCTGATCGACCTGGTGGCCCCGGCTGAAATTCCAAGCAACGTCAATGCCTTCAAGGGTCAGCAGTTTCGATGGGCCAAGGGGTCTATACAGACCGCCAAAAAGCTGCTGCCTCGCATCTTGAACGCCGACATAAGCGGCTTCGCCAAATTTCAGGCCTTCATGCACCTGACCCACTACCTGATTCACCCCTTGATGCTCTTTCTGGCGGTGATGGCCCTGCCGGTGCTCCTCAGCGGTCAACCGCGATTGCCGGCGGTGCTCTTTTTTGCGTTCGGCAGTCTACTCGTCTTGAGCTGCAGCGGCCCATCGCGTCTTTACGTGGTCGCCGAGCATGCCCTCGACAAATCAAGATTGAGAACTCTATTGTTGATGCCGCTGATGATCTGCTTCGGCTGCGGCCTGGCGGTCAACAACTCGCGGGCTGTATTCGAGGCGCTGGTCGGCAGAAAAACCGCCTTCATCAGAACGCCCAAGAAAGGGTTTTCCAGAACGATACGCTACCTGCCGGCACGCAGCAGCCTCTATTTGACGGAAATAGGGGTTGGTTTATGGTGCCTGGCCGGGATGGCCGTGTACTTTGCCGCCGATCTCTACCTCGTCGGTCACTTCCTGTTCCTGTATGCGGCCGGCTACCTCTCTATCGGCATTCTCTCCTGGCGTCACGGCATCAACCCGTCATGAGGCGTTTCGTCTTCATCGGCAGCAGCCTGGCCTGGATGGTGGCCATGGCCGGCTTGGCCACCCTGGGGCCGCTCGGTCGATATCCGCTGGTTTCAGGTGTTTTGTACAGTGCAGCTTTTGGGTTTCTCATTCTGATGGTGCGGTGGTTCCCGGACACCACCGCACCACTGAAGGCGCTGGGGGTTGTCTTTTTGCTGGGAATAGCCGCCCGGGCCTTGTTTTTGGCTTATCCCGTCGGAAACGACGTTTACCGCTACGTCTGGGAGGGTTATGTTCAGAATTTCGGGGTGAACCCATACCACATGGCACCCGACAACCCAGCCCTGGCAGAAATGGCGCACACCGGACTCCAGACGGTATGGGAGAATATCAACCACAAGAACTTTGCGGCCGTCTATCCGCCGTTGTCGCTGCTTCTCTTCAGGTGCCTTTCCGCTTTCAATCCTGATCCTTTTTTTTTCAAGTTCTGTTTCATCGGCTTCGACCTGGGCGTCATGGTGGTGTTGGCGCTGATGTGTCGACTGCGTCGTGTACCCGCGTACTGCTTGCTGCTGTATGCGGCCAACCCGCTGGTGATCGTATACACCGCCGGGGAAGGTCACCTGGACGTTGTGCAGGTTTTTTTTCTTTGCCTAGGTTTATACATCCTGCTCAGAGGTCATGCGGTGACGGCGTTTTTTATGATCGGCCTCTCTGTCATGACCAAGTACCTGGCGGTCGTCGCCCTGCCGTTTTTGATCACGCGGAGGAATTGGAAGGCCTCATTAGCCTGCCTGATTCCAGCCTGTCTGTTTCTATTATACAGAGACGCCGGTTGGCATGTGTTCCATTCCCTGGGACGGTTCGGGCTGAACATGCATTACAACGATTCGCTCATCTCCATATTGCGGCTCGCATTGCCCGGGCCGCTGGCAGTGCCGGCTGCCGGATTGCTGCTGGCCGGAATGCTGGCCTGGATTTTTCTGGTGGTGCCCGAAAAGCTGCAGAGCGTTTACCTGGCCATTGGTGCCGCGCTGCTTTTCCTGCCGACGCTGCATCCCTGGTACCTGGTCATGATCTCGCCGTTTCTGGTCTATTACCCGTCGGCCGCATGGATCTATTTACAAGCGGCCGCGGCACTGACCTTCCCGGTTCTGGCAGCCGAGCTGGCGACCGGCATCTTTAAGGA
>JBATHN010000548.1:0-4946 GCA_049666885.1 Desulfobacterales bacterium | reverse complement strand
GAATTCGATCCGGAACTCATTGTCCCGAATCCGGAACTGTCTCTGCGGGAAGGCGCGGTCGCCATCTGGGCCAATCGCAGCACCATGCAGTTTATTGAGTTTCTGGATGCATTGACAGCCCATTACGGCGTCGACATCTATACGCCTTACAAGGACCTGTCCAAGCACTTCAAACAGGTTTTGATGCAGGGTTCCGGCAAGGATTTGATCCCGTTTTACTTCGAACGCGGCGAACGCCGATTCACCTATAAAAAACCGTTTGAGGGCATCATACCCAAATTAAAGCGCCGCTACGCGGAAACTGATTCCTTCCAGGTCAGAGAAGAGATCAAATTGTTTATGAACTTCCGCCCATGCTCAGAGTGCGGAGGAGCGAAGCTCAACCGCGAAAGCCGGTCGGTCAAAATCGGCGGCCTGGCCATCCACGAAATTTCCGCGATGTCAATCGCGCTAGCGCAGTCTTTCCAATCCGGTTTGAAATTGGAAGGGCAGCGGGCAGTGATTGCCGAGCGAATCCTGAAGGAAATCGATGAGCGCCTCGGTTTTTTGAACAACGTAGGGCTTTCCTATTTGACACTCGATCGCCCGGCTGCCACTCTTTCCGGCGGCGAGAGTCAACGCATTCGGCTCGCCACCCAGATCGGTTCGAAGCTGACCGGGGTCCTCTATGTTCTCGACGAACCGAGCATCGGCCTTCATCAACGCGACAACCGCCGCCTGCTTCAAACCCTGATGCAGATGCGTGACCTGGGTAACACCGTTCTTGTGGTCGAACACGATGAAGAAACCATACGAACTGCGGATTATGTGGTCGACATGGGACCGGGCGCCGGAATCAACGGCGGCCGTCTGGTTTTTGCCGGCACGCCCGACCGGCTGCTCGATGAGGAAACCTCTTTGACCGGTCAGTATCTCTCCGGCCGGAAGCGGATTGAGGTGCCTCGGCAGCGCCGGCGCAGCAATGGCCGTGAAATCGTCATCGAAGGGGCCTCGGCCAACAACCTGAAGCATCTCGATGTGTCCTTTCCGCTCGGAATGTTCACCTGCGTAACCGGCGTATCCGGATCCGGAAAATCGACCCTGGTTCTGGAAACGCTGCATCACCTCCTCGCCCAAAGGATCTACCGCGCCCGAATTCCGGCCGGAGCCCACCGGGCAGTTAAAGGTTTAGAGCATATCGACAAGGTCGTCAATATCGACCAGTCACCGATTGGTAAAACCCCCCGCTCCAACCCGGGAACCTATACCGGAGTCTTCAATCACATCCGGGACCTGTTCGCCCGCACTCCGGAAGCGCGTGTCCGGGGTTACAAACCCGGCCGATTCAGCTTCAACGTCAAGGGCGGGCGTTGTGAGGCTTGCGGCGGTGACGGCATCGTCAAGATCGAGATGCATTTTCTACCGGACGTCTACGTCACCTGCGACGTGTGTCGGGGGCGGCGCTACAACCGCGAAACCCTCGAAATCCGCTACAAGGGCAAGAATATCGCTGAGGTCCTGAAGATGACCGTGAATCAGGCACTGGCCTTTTTTGAAAGAATCGGCAACATCCGCTCCAAACTGCAGACCCTGGTCGATGTCGGACTGGGCTATGTTCAAATCGGGCAGCAGGCCACGACCCTCTCGGGCGGAGAAGCCCAGCGGGTGAAGCTTGCACGTGAGCTCAGTAAAAAAGGAACCGGCAAAACCGTTTATATATTGGATGAACCCACCACCGGTCTACATGTCGACGATATCCGCAAACTGCTCGAGGTTCTCAACCGACTGGTTGACGCCGGCAATACGGTTGTCGTCATCGAGCACAATTTGGACGTGATTAAAACAGCCGATTACCTCATCGACCTTGGGCCGGAAGGCGGAAACGACGGGGGCTACTTAGTAGCGTGCGGACGGCCGGAGGACATCGCCGGCAATGCGGCTTCCCATACCGGCCGATGGCTGAAGAAGGTCCTTTGACACGAAAATAAAACCTTGCAATATAAGGCTTTGTGTATTTTTATTTCCAGCACCCATGGTGCAGTGCACCGCCGGCTGTGACTTCGGTTTCATACGGCGCAGAACTCGGCGCCAAGCGGATCTAACCCCATCGCAAGCCCGGTATTGAAAAAAAGTCGCTACAGGTTGAAAGCCCCGGAAGCGTTGATCGTGTGTGTTCGAATGCGATGGGGCAAGGTCCGCTAACCGCCTCAAACAGCTGCGCCTGCTTCAACCGAAGCCGCCGCCGGCTCCCATCGGGGGCATGCCAGCATGCAGAACCGGAAGACCCCATCATTTCCATTGACTGTGGCGGCCCGCAGGGCCATGAGGGTTTAGTACGAAAATAAGGTGACGCCTACCGCCCGGCTAAACGGGTCTATCGTCCTTGATATAATCATGCACCGTGGTGGCCGACTCAAACGGTCTGAAAGTAAAAAAAAAGGGGTCCGGCTGAAGTTTCAGCCGGACCCCTTTTTTATGAGGTAACCTGATAAAAATTTGGAGCTTATTTTGCGAAAAGTGCTGCGATCGAAGCTGCCTGCGGATGGGCGAAGATGAGAATCAACGCCACAACCAGTGCGTAGATACACAGTGATTCGATCAGTGCCAGACCGATCAGCATGGTCACCGTGACTTTACCGGAAGATTCGGGATTGCGGGCGACACCCTCGACCGCTGCCCGCAGGCCCATGCCCTGCCCAAGACCGCAACCGAAAGCGGCGATGGCAATCCCAAAACCAGCTGCCGTAACACAGGCGATGAAGAACTCAAGTGCTTTTGCTTCCATACTCTACTCTACCTCCTTGTTAAAATGTGTTGTGTGGCTTCTTCCAATTTATCCCAATCAACGGTCGCATGGACCGCTTATCCGCGGATCAGTGCGCGTGTTCCATCGCACCGGCAAAATACATGATCGACAGCAGGAAGAACACAAAGGCCTGCACGAATGAGACGAAGATCCCCATGGCCATGATCGGCAGCGGTGCAAAAAAGGCACCGGCCAGCATGAACAGAATCATGAGAACCAGTTCGTGTCCCATTATGTTGCCGAAAAGCCGGAAAGAAAGCGACATGATACGGGCGAAGTGACCGATGAGTTCGATGACCAAAATCAGGGGGCTCATCCACCAAACCGGTCCCAGAAAATGTTTGACGTATTTGGCACCGTGATACTTGACGCCGATGTAGTGTGTGAAGATGAAGACCGGCAGGGCGCAGGAGAGAGTCGTGTTGATGCTGGCGGTCGGGGGGAAGAATCCCGGAATCAGACCGCACAGGTTGCACACCGCGATGTAGAGGAACAGGGTGGCGATGATCGGGAAAAACCAACGCCCCTCCTCACCGGTGATGTCGACCATGAACTCTTCCATCCCGGAAATCACGATTTCAAAGAAGTTCTGGCCTTTGGTCGGAATCATGCTGATGCCTTTGGTAGCGATCGCCGCGCAGACGATCAAAAAAATCATGACGAACCAGCTGTAGATGACGTAGGGGTAAGCATGGGCAAAGTGCGCTGCCCCGGGACCGAACCACTCGAACACCTTGACGAGAAACAGATAGGGATGTTCCATCCTTAGACCGCCTCCTTGAAAATGAGATTTTTCGCCTCGCGCAGGGTGGCCAGAATGATGCTGGCAACCACTACCGAAAGACCGAGAACCAGACCGACCGGGTTCACAAAGCGCCCGGCAATCAGAATAAAAATAATGAAGCCGCTCGCGATGAAGCGGATATAATACTTGGCCAGAACGGCATTGGGTGACGCCAACTGAGGAGGCGTAAAGGCTTTTCTAAGGGTTCTGGCCAGAAGATGGAAATTCACAGTAACCAGCAGGCCCCCGAAAAAAATTCCCCTGGCAAAAGCGGGCGGTGCGAGAATGATGCCGGCCAGACTTGCAGCCACAAATAGAATCCAATTGGAGCGGGTCACAAAGGATAAGATTCGCTGCTGTATGTCCATCCGCAAATTCTTTCTCTTCCGAACTGATGCCTCAAAGATTTCGACTTTTTTTGATGGCCAGCCCGATGTTACGATAAGCGGCGACAATGCCCAGCCCCAGACCGATCAGAGTCAGCCAAGGGGTGGTCTGAAACACTTCTCTGTCAAGATAGACCCCTATCGCCAGCCCGATCACGATCGAAAAGGCAACCGAAAAACCCAGACTGGCGTAAAATGCCAACTCACGAAAGTACCGCCTGGATTCCCGTTTCATGGCAGTTTGTAAACCCGTCGATAGATTGAAAGGCTTGGAATGCGCCTTTAAAACGTTAGAGCACCTAACATAGGATCAGGGGCAAGTCAATGTAAAATTCAGATTTTTTTATAATCCCTTATGATTATCAACCATTTGAAATCTTAAGTACTTTGCGGATTTATCCCAACTGCTGCACGCCCGTAGACAAACGGTCCCGATCGCTGTCCGGGCCGCCTGGCAACCATATTCTGCCGGCATCGAACACCGGACCGTCCAGACAGGCATGGTAGTATCGGCTCGGTGCGTCCCGGGACGGTACGGCGCATCCGAGACAGGCTCCCATGCCGCAGGCCATCGCGGTTTCGATTGACACCTGGCAGATGACGCCGTGCGCGGCAGCGATACCGATGACGCAGTCGAGCATTTGCAGCGGGCCGCAGGCAAAGACGACGTCGGGACGGCGGTCGGCAAGGGCGATATCGACCGGGTGGGTCACCAGGCATTGATCACCGGCACTGCCATCGTCGGTCGTGGTATGAATCGGCAGATCCAATGCGGCGAATTCATCCATGCACAGCAGGTCCTCGCAGGTTCGTCCACCGAGAAAAACCTCGCAGTCCAAGGGGTTCAGGCCGCTTGCAACCAAATGCTGCGCCAGAAAGACCATAGGCGCCACTCCCATCCCGCCGGCAACGATAAAGACCTTGCGGGCAGATGGCGGCAAGACAAAAGAACTGCCGAGGGGGCCCAGGACGTCAAGGGTCTCACCCGGTT
>JBATHN010000547.1:0-2727 GCA_049666885.1 Desulfobacterales bacterium | reverse complement strand
GCCCGGGCCTGCGCAGCCGCGACGCCTTCGGCCAACGTCCCGCTGGCTAAGGCCTCGTGGCCCATACGGCCGACAATCCGCGAGAGCCCGTGGCAAAAATCCGGGTTGTCATCGATGATCAGAACTCTGGCCATATCAGGGATCCTTTAAAGGGTTCGGGGTCGCTCCACACCGAAACACCCGCCGGATCACCTGGGAAATCTCAACCATGCTGAAAGGCTTATGGATGAAAGCAGCGATACCGTTATTTTGGAGCAGTTCTTTGGAGACTTCGACGCTGTATTCATCCAATACACCGCTGCAGAGGATAATGGGAATATCCGGCCGGCACTTTGAAATCTCCTTCGAAAGCTGCAAGCCTGTCATCGACGGCATGATTTGATCGGCGATAATCAGACTGTATCCATCCGGGTCCTGACGGAATGTTTCCAGGGCCTGACTGCTTTTCAAACAACTGACGACAGCGTAACCCAAGCGCTCCAACAGTTTTTTGATGGAATAGAGCATGTCCGTATCGTCATCCACCAGCAAAATACGCTCGTTGCCCGTTTGAAGTGATGCCGCAGCCGGTAGACGCGTCGTCAGTGTTTCTTCGTCCACAGTGGGAAGATACACTTTGAAGGTGCTCCCCTTGGCAGGCGCGCTTTCAACGGTAATGATGCCGCCATATCCTTTGATGATGCCGTGGGCAACCGAGAGACCCAACCCGGTGCCCTCGCTCGGTTTCCGGGTGGTATAAAACGGTTCGAAGATCCGGTTGAGAACCGAGGGGTCCATGCCAGAGCCGGTATCCGCCACAGACAAGCGGACGTATAAACCGGGTTTTAATTCCAAAACCGAATGGGGAGCGTCTTCGGAAATCATCACCCGATCCAGGGCAATGGTTAAAATACCGTTTTGGCCCCGCATGGCTTGTTCGGCGTTGGTGCACAGGTTCATGATCACCTGAAGTAGCTTGTTTGGATCGGCCAGTACAATGGATGTATCGGAAAGCGTATTCACCTCGATTTTAATGCTGGCCGGTATGACGTGTTCCAGCAGTTCCAGGCATTCCTTTAAAATGGTTTTGACGTGAATCGGTTGTCTTTCCTGGTCTTTTTTGCGACTGAAGGCCAGGATGTGCCGGATCAGGTTCTTGCCCCTGTTGGCGGCGTGGAGCACATGTTGGAGGTCTTCAAAAACCGGGGTGTCCTGCGGCGTATCCAGCAGTGACATTTCGCTGCAGGTGGTGATGGCCCCCAGGATGTTATTCAGGTCATGCGCAATACCACCGGCAAAGGTACCGATGGCCTCCATTTTCTGGGAGTGGAGCAATTGGGATTCAAGCTGTTTTTCTCTGTCTTCTGCCCGTTTGCGATAGGTGATGTCTCTTATGACGGCTACACAACCGGTAAAGTCATCGGCAAAGCGCATCGGCGAGAATTTAGCGGCGTACCATTTCGTCTCACCGGCGACCTCGAGCTTGTAATCGTATTCCGCCACCTTCCCTTCTCTGCATTTATCAAAGGCCTCGGCATACTTCACGTCAATATCAGGTGGCATGACCTCCGAGTGTTTTTTCCCAATGAAAGAGTCGAGGGGCAAGATCAACTCATCCTGAGGAGCATAGCACTCGGTGAAAACGCCCTGCCGGTCGAACACAAAAACAATATCTTGCATTGAGGTGAGGATGCTTTGAAGCTGAGCCTGGGATTCGGCCAGATCCTCCTCGGCTTGTTTGCGTTTGCCAAGGTTGCGCCGGAGTGTAAATATTGTGAATGATTGGTAAAAGGCCAAGGCAACGAACGCCCAGATCAAATACTTGTATCGATAATAGAGCGTTTGAGGCTCATTCCGTATAACGGCATTTTTCGGGAGCTTCGACTGGGGAATATTAAAAAATTTCAACATACGATAGTCAAAAACCGGGGACACGTCACTCTCAGGCGTCACCGGCAAGGTCTCGATGTCGATACCCTTCAGGATTTTCAATGTGTATTCGGCAGCTTTTCGGCCTTGAACGTCACCGCTGAGCATCATTCCCCCCACAATGCCGTTCCCGAGTGTGTGCTCCCACATCGAATAGGCCGGTCGTCCCGAGTGTTTCAGGACCAGCGATGTGCTTTCCGAAACCGCAAGGAAGGTCCCATTGGGTGTTTTGTAATAGGCCAGGTATAAGATGATGGTGTGAGCGGGAAGTTTTGCCAACCGGTCTGTCAATTGAGGCACGTCCAATCGGGTCAGGTCGATGAAGTTGACCCGTTCCGTGAATTCAGGCATGACCTGCCGAAATCGATCCTGGTGTATCAGGCTCGACGTGGAAACACCGCTGATCACGGCGATGTTGCGCGTTTCAGGGTGGATAGCCAAGGCCATCTCAATCGTACCTTTGATATCATAATTTTCCAAAATACCGGTGAACCCCCGGCGGCCCATAATCATGGATTCTCTAAAGCCGGTAATACCGCAGAATACAACCGGGGAACCTGGAAAAAGGGCGTCTCGGTAGGCCAATAAAAAATCGAGCGCATTGTTGTCTGCGGCGATGATGACATCAAATTTGAAACCGGCATATTTTTTCGAATAAAGTTCCTTTAACAATTCGAAAATAATATGGGGCTGGTGGTGTTTGGTATCCATATATTCATAGCTGCAAAGAACATCGATGTCGGTATTATCGAAAACCGATTCAATCCCTACCATAACCGATCTTCCCCATTCGTAGTTGGGGTGATAGGAATTCAGCAC
>JBATHN010000546.1:0-6528 GCA_049666885.1 Desulfobacterales bacterium | reverse complement strand
ATCCTGACATAATTATCAAATTGTAACCATACAAAGGGCTGCAAAGTCCGATGCGCTTCAAACCACCTAAATGTAAGCGTTTACAGGGTGCCGCAGATGCAAGGCGTTGGGCGTGCAGACGTACTTTCGTACTTCAAGTGCCCGACAACAAAGCAGATGCGGTGCGCTGTGAACGCTTACATCAAATTTAATAAAACGGAGGCAATAAAATGAAAACCTTATCTTGGTTGGTCCTGATCATGCTGGTTGTCGTGCAGCCGGTCGCCGCGGCAGATCAAGCCGCCGTCAATCCCCGGGTCGCCTTGGCAACCTCCAAAGGCCGCATCGTGATCGAGCTATTTCCGCAAAAGGCACCCGCCACCGTGAAGAACTTTCTGGCATACGTGGATGCTGGTTTTTACGACGGCACCGTTTTTCACCGCGTGATCCCGAAATTCATGATCCAGGGCGGTGGATTAACGGCGGACATGAAGAAAAAACCCACTGAGAAACCGGTTTCCAACGAAGCCGACAATAACCTGAAAAACACGCGCGGTTCGGTCGCCATGGCGCGGACCGGCGATCCTCACAGCGCCACGAGCCAGTTTTTCATCAACACTGCCGACAACGATTTCCTGAATTATCGTGAAAAAACACCCCAAGGTTGGGGCTATGCCGTCTTCGGACGGGTTACAGAGGGGATGACGGTCGTCGATGCGATTTCGGGCGTCAAAACCGGCAATTCCGGTATGTTCCGGGATGTGCCGTTCGAACCGGTTGTGATTGAGAAGGCGCAGCGGGTGAAATAGTTTCCGTCCATAAATGGTGCTTTTCAGCAATTCCCCGCCTGCTTCGGGACAGATCGGCATCAATCACGCTTACGGCGTGACCAACGGCGTGACAGGCCTGCAGAATCTTTTGTCCAGCGCACACGAGTGCGCCTCCGCGCAATGCCGCCGATTTCCTTGAACTTGCAGAAAATTGCGCATTTCTGGATCGGAAACTAATCAGTACCCTTAATGAAACCGTGGATGGGCACGAAATAGTTTCCGTTTTGCGGTCTATGGGATGATACACGGGTCCGAACGGGTGATAAGCGAAGGTCTTTTAAACCAGCGGTTCGATCGGCGCGAGGACCTTCTGCAGTTCGACGGATAGATCGACTTTTTCCATGTGCTTTTCTAAGCCAGCTGGAGAAAAGGGCATTTCCGCGAAAATCCTTTTTTCCTGCAGATTCGAGATTTCCCACAGCCAGCGGAGGCGAGCGCGATATTCGGGTGTGACCCCGTATCGCTCCAGAATATAGGCCATTCTCTCGTCCAGGCTGACGATACGGTCGTGTAGGACCCGTTTGTCGGCGTAGTTGACGATTTCGGCTTCTGACGGCGTGTCGCTTTCGAAGTAGGTGTCCAACTTGACATGTTGCCGGACAATGTCACCCACCTCAGTGTAACCGCGATCGACAAGTAGGTCACAGCCGCTTTCAGAATGCTTTTCTCCGGTTGTCAGGCTGCGGGTCTTGGTGATGTCGTGCAGCAAAGCTGCCGCCTGGACCAGGTCCCGGTTGAGTGTCCGCCCATTTTCGCCGAGCTGTCGCACCAGTAACTCTGCCACGCGACAGACCTGCAGGGAATGCCGCACGATATTTTCCATCATGTGCATCTCGCGTATGAGCCGGTAACAGTTTTCTCGAGACGGAATCCTCATCTTCGTTCCTATATGCACAGCGTTTAACCTAAATTGACTGGCTCCAGGTTCAGGGTTCCAGGTTCAAAGGTTACAACCGATTTGCAGTCTGTTCTCCAAAGGCGTATACAAACATATGCATAATTTTTCAATCAAAGGTGAATACGATGGTAAAATATCCCATACCCATGGTTCCCGGACCGGTCAGTTTGCCCCGGGACGTGATCGAAGCCCTGACGGCGGATTACGGCTCGGCCGATCTGGAAACCGAGTTTTTCGACCTTTATGACCGCACGGTTGCCGGGCTGCAGCGGATAATGGCGACTGCCGACACGGTGGCGATCCAGTCCGGTGAGGGCATGGTGGTTCTCTGGAGTGCTCTTAAGAGCTGCTTGGCACCCGGTGACCGCGTGCTGTCCGTTGCCACCGGGTTGTTCGGTCACGGTATTGCCGATATGGCGGCTGCGGTCGGGGCCGAGGTGCGTAAAGTCAGCCTGCCCGACGATCAAACGATATCCGGTACACGCGAAATCGAACAGGCGATTGCGGTTTTCAAACCCAAAATGATGACGGCTGTGCACTGCGAGACGCCTTCCGGTACCCTTAACCCGATAGCGGATCTCGGTCGTTTGAAGAAAGAGTACGGTGTGCCGCTGCTCTATGTCGATGCCGTCTCCAGCATCGGCGGTGTGCCGGTTTTGACGGATGATTGGCATATCGACCTGTGCCTGGGGGGCGCCCAGAAGTGCTTGAGCGCGCCCCCGGACATGGCCTTTTTATCGGTTAGCGAGAAGGCCTGGGGGATTGTCGAAAAGGTGAACTATGCAGGATACGATGCGTTGAAACCCTTTCGACATGTTCAAGAGACGCGATATTTTCCCTATACACCGAACTGGCACGGTCTGGCGGCTCTTCACGCCGGTGCAGAAATTATCCTCGCCGAAGGGCTGGCAGCCGTCTTCGAGCGCCATGCCGTGGTGGCTGACGACTGCCGCCGCCGGCTCGAAGATATCGGGCTGACACTTTTTCCTGCGCCTGGTGCGGTTCCGTCGCCCACGGTCACAGCCGTCTACCTGCCGGCAGCGATGTCATGGCCCGACTTCGACACCGCAGCACGCAAACGGGGTCTAGTGGTAGGTGGCAGCTACGGTCAACTGGCCGGCAAGGTTTTCCGGCTCGGCCACATGGGGTCCCAAGCGGAAAAAAAGTTGGTTAGACGTGCCCTGGATGTCATTGCCGAGGTCCTTAAGGGTCTCGGCGCGAAATAATTACAAAAGATTGCGCAGGATTTTGGTTCATTTGTTTGTCCCGTGTTATTTGATCACGCCACAGGCCACCCTGGCCCCGCCGCCGCCGAGTTTCTGCGGGCTATCCGAGTAATTGTCACCGTCGGCGTGGATCATGAGCGAGCGCCCCTTGAGATCGGAGACTTTGATGCGCGGCGCCAGCACCGGTAGGGTGGCGTGTCCATCCTGGTCGGCATATAATGGCGGAAGATCTCCCAAATGCCCCTCACCATATGGGCCTTCGTGCCGGCCGGTTCCGGCAGGATCGAAATGTCCGCCGGCCTCCAGTCCAGGAACCGATTTCCCATCCTTCTCGGCAGCCGCACAGCTCGGGTTCTCGTGAACGTGAAATCCATGTAGACCGGGTGCCAGACCATTTAAATCCGGTGAAAAAATCGTTCCATAGGGACTCGAAGAGACTGTGATCGTCCCGATGGACGGCCCTACGCCACCTACGTCGAGGGAATGGATATCCACCGTCATGTCGGCTGCCCATACGGACCCGACGGTTAGCAATAAACCTGCAACAACCATTAGTAATGATTTCATTTCTATATTCTCCTTTCAGTCATTCGCGGATTGACACAAGTCAAATCAAGGTTTCGTTTTTTCCCTACCGTAAGCGATCTGCCCACATGTCGAGAGTTTTATCATACGACGAAGCGCAAGGCCAAAAGATGCCGCCTGCTTGTTGTCCTTATTGAAACCATAGTTCCGGCCTTCGGCTTGTCAAGCGTCCATCGGTCGCAGAAGACCCGTGCTTTTAGTGCCGGCTGCTTTTCGACCGGCCGGTGCGTTCAGCCGTAGGTTGTCATTCCGATGGAACGAAATTCTAAAGTATTGTAATTTTGGGTATGCGGGTTATCTTTTAGCCATTAAAATCATCGGCGGTATCGGTCGCCGGATGTTTCACGGTTATGCCTTTTCTCGCGGCTTTTCTACAACCAGCAGGAAAAAACCATGAGCAAAGACGTTTTTGAAGACGTTCACGCCGAATATTTGCCTTTGGAAGAGGGACCCTCGCGCAAACCGACCATCTTCGATCCGTTCGGACGCATCGCCATCCGGTTGAACAATAATTTAGGGGCCATTGCCATTTTCTTCTGCGGGCCTTCGTGATGATCTTCCGGATTAAGCAGGTTCCAGAAATCCTGCACCAGATCTACTTTATCGGTGCGCGATCTGCCACCATCGTCATGCTGGGTCTCGAGATCGGACGGTTCGCGAATTTCAAAATGGTCCAGGACGAACAGGCCGTAATTGTGGAAATGAGGATCGACAAGGGCATAAAAATCTATGACGATGCCCTTGCCGCCATAAAAACCGAAGGTCTGATCGGGGATCAATACATGGACATTGCTCCCGGCGGTGCCGGTGAACTGTTAAAACCCGGCGGAACCATCACCGAGACCCAGTTTCCTACAGATCTGAGCGAACTGATGGGCAAATATGCATTCGGTGATGTAAAGAAGTGAAGTGACCCCACACGAGAGGTGACGTATGATCAAAAGAGCAGCCGCAGTTATGATCGGCCTATTCATCTTCGTTGCGATGACCGCCCATGCCGACGAACCGCTGGAGATCATCGAAACCCGAGTCGATCGGATCGTGAAGATTCTGGGTGACAAGGGAATCGAAGAGGATGTCAAGGTCAAGCAGCTCGAACAGGCGGCCGATGAAACCTTTGACTATGTTTATCTTTCGAGAATGACACTCGGTCGGAACTGGCTGAAATTGGATGACAGCCAGCGCAGCGAATTCGTCGAGCTCTACCGCCAACTGCTGGAGAAAAACTACATGGGGCAATTGTTGAAGTACACCGACGAAAAGGTCGTGTTCACTAAACAAACAATGCTGTCGGATACCAAAGCTGAAGTCGCCAGCAACGTTGTTTCCAGTGACAAAAAGATACCGATCACCTATCGGTTGATCCAAAGGGATGGTGATTGGAAGGTATACGATCTTGTCATCGAAGGCATCAGCCTGGTGAGCAACTACCGGACGCAGTTCAACGACATTTTGAGCCGGCAGACACCCGCCGAAATGCTTGCGATACTGAGGAAGAAAGTAACAGATAAGAGCGGTTGAAAATTCGCCTTTTGGTTGCTGCCGAAAACAGGCATTGGGCGATATTCCATCCGCTCATTGACATTTGTTCATGGCAGGTATACACGCTTGCTATAGGTTTTAAGATAAAGTTTTTGGCAAGGCCAGAGGAAGAAGGCTGTAAGTAATACGCCGACGACCGATAACGTAGTCCAAAACCCTTATCTTAAAGCCTATAACCACATTGGAGATCGTGAGGGAATATGGTGGACCCCTCTAAAATACCGCCTAAAAAGGATATCGACCGGATCAATCGCATCCAGCGAGAGCATTTCAACAGGCTTTACCATTTGTTCGACCCTCCCTTGCCGGCAGGCGTCCCCGAACGGCTCGAGAAAATCGTGACGGCGGCCGCAATCGAGACGGGCGATTCGGTACTGGATGTGGGGTCGGGAACCGGCATCTTGATTCCCATAATTCGACAGTACGCGCCTGGCTGCATCTATGCCTGTGATCTTTCCGAAGCGATGTTGAAGCGGCTAAAAGAGAATTATTCCGGCGTCAAGACGATTCAGAAAGATGTCAGAGAACTCACCTTACCCGACGAAAGCCTTGATGTTGTTTTCATCAATGCCTGCTATCCGAATATTGCCGACAAGGCGGGCGCCCTGAAAAATATCAGTCGAATGTTGAAACCCACCGGACGAATGATCATCAGCCACCCGCTGGGCAAAGCCTTTATCGAATCGCTCAGACAAGGCTCTCCTTATCCGCTGGACGACTTTCCTTTGAAAACTGAAACAAAAAAATTGCTTGGTCCTTACGGCTTCGCCGTTAAAGAGTTTGTCGATCAGCCAGAGCTCTATATTCTATCGGCAGTGAAACGACGCTATAGGCCTTAAGATAAAGGTTTTGGACTGCTTTATCGGTCGTCGGCGGATTACAATACAGCCTTCTTCCTCTGGCCTTGCCTAAACCTTTATCTTAAAGCCTATAGTTTCCGTCCATAAATAACTGTTGCAAATTTGTGGGTTTATATTTATGGAGTCAATTGAAACGGCACGATCGGCGTGTCTTCGAAAACTTATCTTATTGGAGGGAAAATGGCTGAAACGGTAAAGTTGTTGAAAAACATTGCTGCCGATCTGAAAACCATAAGCAAAGAAATCACTGCGATTGCAACCCAGGTCGGAAAGGTAACCAAACCACAAGCCAAAATCACCGCAAAAACCAAGCGCGTAAAAAAAGTGAGCAAGGCGAAAACACCCAAGAAATCATCGTCTAAGAAAACCTTGCCATCGGCGAAAGAGTCCTCTTCCATTGTGGACTCTGTTCTCGAGGTTATCAGAAATGCCGCTGGTGGCATCGCTCATGTTGCCATTCTCGAAAAGACCGGTTTCGGTCAGCGGCATGTATCGAATGCCGTTTTTAAACTGAAGAAGCAGGGAAAAGTCAAAAACGTCGGTAGGGGTGTCTACGCGAAAGCTTGAGCACGGTATTTTTCAATTTCGAGAGCAGGGCCATATGGCCC
>JBATHN010000545.1:0-1761 GCA_049666885.1 Desulfobacterales bacterium | reverse complement strand
TCATCAGATAAGCAGCCACGGCATCGAATATCATCGGCGGAAAGGTTTTCACTATTGGGAAGAGTCCCTTTGCCCGCGACATTTCCCTTGTAAAGATTCGCTAAGCGCTCCTTGAATTTTTGATTGTTATCACGATGTGCGATATAAATGGCACAGACTCCGCAATAAAGACCACAAGGTGCACTAAGATCCGGATTTATTTTCATAATTCTGATCCTCCTTGTTCATCATTATTTTTTCGACCCCATTCCAAGTGGTTGCGTAATTGGCAGGTCAATTAAACCCTGTCTTTCCTGACCTCACCGATCCTTTAGCTCCTTGCCCTCCTTGGGAAAGGGCAATTTTTTCGGTTTGTTTTTAACCTTCTCGCCAGTTTTGGGATTCCGACCGGTATATGCTCTGTATTTCTTAATGAAAATGGAACACGGACCTCGGATTTACACTCGCTCCCCCTGTACAAGCGCGTCGGCCATTTTATCGAAAAACAGGTTAATGACCGTCTCAGCTTCCGATTTGGAAAGGTCGTTTGAATCTTTCAGCGCCTGGATCAGTTCAATCTTGTTCATACGTTCGAGGCTCCTGCGGATTTGTACGGTTTTGAAATGGAACAGTGGGATTTGAGGTGCAGGATAAACCTTTAAGGAAAATTATGTCAAGAAATTAATTGGTTATGCCAGGAGTAGGGGGATGTGAACGATCGGATTCGGTTGGTTGAAAAAATTGGAGGTGATCATGCAGCATTACCCTCTGCTATAAAAATCTCACAGACATTTTTTATGTCGAACGGCTTCAGGAAAAAATAATCCGCTGTCCCATCATTCAAGAGCTCAGTTCCAACGTCACTTTCTTCACCTGTCATTACCGCAATTTTTGTATATGGTGACTGATTTCGCATCCGATAGGACAACTCCCTGCCGTCCAAACCCGGCATTCGAATGTCGGTTAAAACTACGTCTATGTTTTCGTTATTGAAAATATTCCAGGCTTCGAGACCATCTTCCGCCTTGAACACTATAAAGCCGTATTTTTTAAACATGACTGAAAGAAGCTCTACGATAATTCGATCGTCATCGACGATAAGTATCGATTTCGAGGAGCCGTTTAAATTTAGAGTGGTGAGCGGCATTTTTGAAATCCTTTTTTAATAAACAACACTATCAAATGAATACCACAATCAGCGGCTACCGGATAGCTTTAGTGTTGTCATTGAAAATGCTGGATCATACCGTATGCGACAATACTACTGTAACCAAAAGGATTGAAAAATGAGTTTTCTTACTTTGATCAAAAATTTTAATTTAGACTTTTAAATCATATTCGGTCAAATTATTTATGCATATATGTCCATTTCATCGAGGGATTAACCAAGAATTACAAAAAATGACACCTGTAAAGTTAGAAGAGGGATAGATTTTACTGTATCTACCGGTTTATTGGGAATTAGAGCCGTTCTTTCTGGTAATACATTCATGTCAATATAGGACAGAACAGGTCTCAGATTTAAATGAGCGATCCTTGCCCTATCATCTAAACCGTTTCTTACACCTCCAATATACAGCAGAAGAATTGACAGGTTTTGCCACTGGCAGAACTGCACTTCCGTTTTCAACCCTTTTTCCGTTTCCGATTTAGAATTTTAACCGCAGATGATGAGTTTCCCAATGTTTCGTTTCTAAAAAGAAAAGCGGGATATGGACATAAAGGTGCAGGAGAATGAGAACGACCGGCAGAGAAGGCATGGGAAGGTTTGGGATACGGTTT
>JBATHN010000544.1:0-11135 GCA_049666885.1 Desulfobacterales bacterium | reverse complement strand
ATGCCCGGGGCCATCAGGTGCTCGCTGGATGGGTCAACCCGGGAATATTCCCAACGTATCCGCAACTGGCGAACGAGACGCCGATCTGATACTAGAAAGGCGAGGTGAGTTCAAGGTAAAATAAGGTGGTGTCCATCCACAAATGGCCTTTTTTCCGCTGGACTTCGTTCTCCGCGGGTTTCCGGCTGCGGCGAACCCCAGTACGCCTCGCCGCAAATCCCGCAAGGCGGGACGGCCTTGCCCAGCGAAAAAAAATCTCATTTATGAATTGGACACTCAATAGTGTCATCAAATAACCATGAATGGGAATAAGGTGGTTGACAGAATTGCGCAGAAACGGTATTCAGGTCAACCGCGTTGGGTCGGGAAAAGATGCCGGAGAGGTGGCCGAGCGGCTGAAGGCCCCGCTCTCGAAAAGCGGTATCCTGTCAAAAACGGGATCGTGGGTTCGAATCCCACCCTCTCCGCCACGTTTGCTGGTTTCCGTCCAGAAATGGCCCTTTTCCGCAACTCCCCGCCTGCTTTGGGACAGATCGGCGTCAAACACGCCTTGGGCGTGACAGGTCTGGAATCGCTTGTGCGGCATGAGCGAGTACGCCTCCGCGCAATGCCGCTGATTTCCTTGAACTTGCAGAAAATGGCGATTTCTGGATCGGAAACTAATCTGTGCCCTTAGTGAAACCGTGGATGGGCACTAGCTGGTACCCGTCCATGAACTACCTATTCCGCCGACTGCATGAGTTTCACGTTCTTTTTACCCGCAGATTTGTGGAGAGATGTCCGAGCTGGCCGAAGGAGCACGACTGGAAATCGTGTGTGCTGTCAAAAGCGGCACCGAGGGTTCGAATCCCTCTCTCTCCGCCATCAACTGTTTGCAGATGCTATCCGAATAGTTCAGACACGACCGGTCGACTGCGAACCGGCATCTACCACAGAAAAGGGTGCTGCTGCAGGCTTCGTCTTTTCAGACCGGCCGGGATCCGGTTCAACCTGTTGAAGGGTTTTTATGTCGTATCTGGTCCTCGCGCGAAAATATCGCCCCCAGAGCTTTGAGGCCGTTGTCGACCAGGACCACGTAACCCGTACGCTGATCAATGCCATTACGGCCGGGCGCGTGGCCCACGCCATACTTTTCACCGGGCCACGCGGTACCGGAAAGACAACCGTGGCCCGAATTCTGGCCAAGGCCATGAACTGTACGGCAGGACCGACTCCCGAGCCATGCAATGACTGCCAGTCTTGCCGCGAGATCACTTCCGGCAAGGCGGTCGACGTCTTCGAAATCGACGGTGCCTCCAATAACAGTGTCGATCAGGTCAGGGAACTGCGTGACAACGTCAAGTACATGCCGGCCCACAGTCTTCACAAGATATACATCATCGATGAAGTCCACATGCTCAGCACACCGGCCTTCAACGCCCTGCTGAAGACCCTGGAAGAACCGCCCGCCCACGTCATGTTCATCTTTGCCACCACCGAACCTCACAAGATACCGGCAACGATTCTGTCCCGCTGCCAGCGTCACGACTTCAAACGGATCGCTCTCGCTTCAATCACCGACCACATGCAGAAGCTCTGCGGGCTGGAACATATCGACATTTCCCGAAGCAGTCTCACGCTGATCGCCCGCGAAGCCGGGGGGAGCATCCGCGACGCCCTAAGCCTTCTGGACCAGGTAACGGCCTGCTCGGACAAAAAAATAGAGGACACGCAGGTGTTGGACCTGCTGGGGGTGATCGACCGCAAGATGATATTCGATCTCGTTCAGACACTGCTGGACGGAAACGCGCAAAAGGTGCTCGAAAGCCTGGATGTCATTCACCAGCGCGGTCATGACATGAAGCGTCTGTATGCCGATCTTGTCGAGCACTTCCGGCATTTGATGGTGGTCAAGCTGTGTCGTCAGACCGGCCGCCTGGTCGACCTGCCGGCGCATGAAATCAAGCACCTGCAAGAGCAGGTCGCATCGGTTTCAACGGCACACCTGAACCAACTCTTCGACATTTTGTTCAAGGAAGAACCCGCCGTCAAATTTTCAGCCCAACCCAAGATCGCCGTGGAAATGGCCTGTTTCAGGCTGCTTCAGGCCAAGCCGACCCTGACGATCGAATCATTGATCGAGAAGCTCGACACCCTGCGTCGTCAAATCGAGGATTCGCCGACCGACCCTGCCCCGCAGCCGGCAGACATTCAGCGTCCGCCGACGGCCATGCTCGGCATCGATGTGACCAAGAACGAATCACTCGACAGCAGACCGACGACGCGCGTGCATACCGGTGCGGTGCCGTTTGCCGAAACGATTCCTCCCGCCGGCCTTCAACAAGGTTGGGAAAAAGTCAAAGCCGTCATAGCGACCGATCATCCGGCTCTGGCTGCCAATCTGCAAAAATGTCGACTGAGACGGTTGGCAGACGGACGCCTCGAAATCGAAGTCGGCGGCAACGGGTTCACCTTATCGATGATCCAGAAAAGAAAGAACCTGGACATCATCCGAAACGTGTGTCGGGAGTATTTTGGCCGAGCGGTGGAAATCATCCTGGACGCTGTCGCGGAACCGTCTGACAGTGCGGTAAAAAAAAAAGAGGAAAACCAGTTGAGAAACGAGGCCATGAGCCACCCGCTGGTCGCAGAAGCCGTTAAAATTTTCGATGGTGAAGTGCTCGGTGTGACAATCATAAAGGAGGACGAGTCATGAAAGGCATGGGAAACATGATGAAGCAGGCCCAGAAACTGCAGGCAAAGATGCTGCGTCTGCAGGATGAACTGGCCGAGAAGACAATCGAATCCACCGCCGGCGGTGGAATGGTCAAGGTCGTCGCCAACGGCAAACAACAGATCGTGGCCATCCAGATCGAAAAGGAAGTGGTCGATCCGGATGACGTCGAGATGCTTCAGGATCTCATCATGGCCGCCGTCAACGACGCCCTGACCAAATCGCAGGAAATGGTTTCCGCCGAAATGGCCAAACTCACGGGTGGTTTGAGCATTCCGGGGCTGACATGATCTATTATCCCCCCTCCATCCGCAAGGCCATCCAGTCGATCTCCAAGCTGCCGGGAATCGGCGAAAAGACCGCCGAAAGACTGGCAATGCATCTGCTGCGAGCGCCGCGCATCGACGTGGAACAGTTGTCCCGCAGCATTCTGGAACTCAAGGACAGTGTGCGGCTTTGCGAACAATGCTTCGGCCTGAGCGACGGCGAAACGTGCGGAATCTGCAGCAATCCGGCGCGCGACCCCCAACTGGTGTGCGTGGTCGAACAGCCGGCCGACATGGTGTCGATCGAAAAATCGGGTGCCTTCAGCGGACGCTACCATATCCTCGGCGGCGCCCTTTCCCCCATCAACGGCGTCGGTCCGGATGATATCCGAATCAGGGAGCTGATGGCACGGTTTGCGAAGCAAAACATCCGAGAAATCATCCTGGCCACCAGCACAACTGTTGAAGGCGAATCGACCGCCGCCTACATTGCCGACCGCCTGAAAGACAGCCCGGCCATCGTCACCCGCATCGCTTCGGGCGTGCCGGTCGGGGGTGATCTCAAATACGTCGATCAGGTCACTCTGAAAAGAGCGTTGGAGGGCCGGCATGCCGTCCAGAACAAATGAGTCCGAAGCCATCTTCGAATGCCAACAGTGCGGTGACTGCTGCCGGGGTTACGGCGGCACCTTTGTGTCAAAGCGAGACATCGACGCCATTGCCTCTTTTATCGGCACGAACCCCGAATCTTTCGTAGCGAAATACTGCCGGCTTTCCGGAAAAAGGCCCTTACTCACCCAGAAAGATGATGGATATTGTATATTTTGGGACCGGATCTGCACCATTCATCCGGTCAAACCCCGAATGTGCCGGCGGTGGCCGTTTATCGAGAGTGTACTAAAAGATGTCGCCAACTGGCGGATAATGGCGTCGATGTGCCCCGGCATGAGGGCCGAAGCGCCCGAAAGCCGGATAAAAGAATGCGTTCGGAAAGCATTTCGGGACGAGTCGATCGATAGCGGCGAACGGCGCTATCAGGGGTCCACCGGATTCCCCTACCCTAAAACCGTTTCCAGTGGTGAACTTCCTTCACCCTATATGCGGCACGGTCATTCCCATCGGATAAAACGCAGGCGATGATGTTTCTTTCCTCGAGTTCACGGAGACCTTGATCGAGGCTTTCAGCAGTACCGTTCCAAAGTTCGGTGAGGTTTTTGGTGGTGACCGGTTTGCCGATATCCGCCAACCCGCATGCCAACAGGTAGACCGAAATGGTTTCCATGGGCAGGCCGAGATTGAAAATGGCCTGGTCCATAGACGGTCCGTCGCTGTTTCCGTGAGTATGCATGAGGGTCTCCTTTCGATGTGCTGTCAGGGGTCAAAACTCCGACAAATTGAAATGTTTTCAATAATAATGTTTCATCAACCAAAATCAACCGTTTCCGGACGGATTGGAGGGGAAAATGATCGGCGTATTCGATTCCGGAATCGGGGGGCTGACCGTTGTAAGGGATTTGTCGGCGCGGTTGCCGGGTTACGATATACTTTACCTGGGAGACACCGCCCGGTCCCCGTACGGCTCGAAGAGCGCAGAAACCGTGTCGCGTTTTACCCTTGAAAACGTTGAATGGCTGATGCGGCAAGGCGTCCGGTTGATTGTTTTGGCCTGCCACACCGCCGCGGGTGTGGCGATGAAGCGCCTGCAGTCGACTTTTCCTGTACCGATTTTCGACACCGTCGCAGCGGCAGTGGACAGTGCCGTCGCTCAATCCCGGTCGCTGAGAATCGGTGTCATGGCCGATCGCACAACCGTCGATTGCGGGGTGTTCCCCACAATGATTCTTGAGGCTCGACCGGAGGCCAAGGTTTTTTCGGCGGCCTGTCCTCTGCTGGTGCCGCTGACCGAGGAAGGCTGGGTAAAAAAACCGCTCACCCGCATGATCGTCAAGAACTATCTTCATCCATTGAAGGCTTCCCGGATCGACACGCTGATTCTGGGCAACCCTAACTACACTCTTCTCTCGGCGGTCATTCAGACCAAAATCGGCCGCCGGGTCCGCATTGTCGACGCCGCCGCCGGTGTTTCGACCCAGCTCCACCGGTATCTCACGGCTCATTCGGACCTGGACCTCACCCTGCCCAAATCGGGACGCATCCGGCTGGTGTTCACCGACCTGACGCCGCAAGTCGAAAAAGCGGTTGAAAACATTTTGAAGCCATCCCTGCCGCTCGAATCGTCCACCGACATCCGACAACTTCCTGCAACCTAACCCGTGCCCGCCCGTCTAAAATAATGCCAAATACCAAAATACAATCACCAAAATACAAATAAATTCCAAATGACAATATCCAATGAGCCAAACAGGTTTGTAATTCTGAATTTTGGTCATTGTGATTTGTTTGTTGTTTGTTATTTGCGATTTGGAATTTTTCACCGAAACTTAAACATTTCCTCTTCGATCAAACTGGAGGCGGCGGCCAGAGGCAATGTGAACTTTAAACCGGTAAATTTATGTGCATTTAATTGCGTCGCTCAAGGCGGTCGAGGCACTTCAAAAATGAAACCTCACTAGTTCAAAGCAAATTGGATTTGAGGCCCGACTTTTAAGATCATTTTTTGTTTACGGCCGATTGCCGGGTGCTTTCAGGGCGTTGGTCCGTTGAAGCGGTGTGATGTCGCACAAAAAAAGGGAACCACCGGTATTCAACGGTGCCTCCCCTTGGGATCGGAAAAAGACCGACGGATTAAAAACCCTATCGCACTGTCGATAATATCCGTGCCTTGAGATATTCTCTGTTCAGACGCGCAATGTTAATGATCGAGATTTCTTTGGGGCATTCGGCCTCGCACTCCCTTTCGTTTGAGCAGTTGCCAAATCCCAGCCGGTCCATCTCGCGCACCATGGCCGCAGCTCGCCGCGCCGCCTCGGGCTTTCCCTGAGGCAGCAAGGCCAGATGCGACACCTTGGCTCCTAAAAACAGCATGGCGGATGCGTTCGGGCAGGCCGCCACGCAGGCGCCGCACCCGATACAGGCCGCAGCGTCCATAGCCAGATCGGCTGTTTCCTGGGGAATCGGGATGGCATTGGCATCCGGGGCACCACCGGTGTTGGCCGATATGTAACCGCCCACCTGTATCATTTTGTCCAAGGCGCTGCGGTCGACCACCAAGTCCTTGATCACCTTGAAGGCCCGCGCCCGCCAGGGTTCGATCACCAGGGTGTCGCCGTCTGCAAAATGGCGCATGTGCAGCTGACACAGTGTGGTCCCCTTCTGGGGACCGTGCGGTCGGCCGTTGACCACCGCGCCGCACGTGCCGCAGATTCCTTCGCGGCAGTCGTGATCGAAGGCGATCGGTTCGCGGCCTTCCAGGGTCAGGCGTTCGTTGACGACATCGAGCATCTCCAAAAACGACATGTCGGTCGAAATATCGCTGGCCTTGAAGGTTTCCAGTGTTCCGGCGGCCTCCGGGCCTTTCTGACGCCATATCTTTAACGTCAAATTAATGTTCTTCGTCACTTGTAGCTCCTTTGAGTCAACTCAACATTTTCAAATATAAGCGGTTCCTTGTGGAACTCAGGTTCATTGTCCGGGCCGGTGTGAGACCAGGCGGCCACATGGCAGAAGTTTTCATCATCCCGTCTGGCTTCGTTTTCCTCCGTCTGGTAAGCTTCGTTAAAATGCCCTCCGCAGGATTCCTGACGTGCCAGGGCATCGATCACCATCAGTTCGGCAAATTCCATGAAATCGGCCACTCGCCCGGCACGCTCCAGACTCTGGTTGAAATCCTTGTCGTCACCGGGAACCACTGCATTTTGCCAGAATTCTGCCCGCAGTTCCTGAATCATTCCACGGGCCTTCTCGAGCCCTTGATTATTGCGAGCCATACCGCAGTAATCCCACATGATCTGACCGAGCTGTCGGTGGAAATCATCCACGGTGCGCTTGCCGTTGATGCCCAACAGTTTTTCGATCCTGTCGGACGCTTCTCGGGCCGTGTCCTTGAAAGCCGCGGTGTCAGGAGTTACGTCACTGAATGAGGTACGGGCGATATAGCCACCGATAGTGTATGGGATTACGAAGTAGCCGTCCGCCAGCCCCTGCATCAATGCACTGGCGCCAAGCCGGTTGGCACCGTGATCTGAGAAGTTGGCCTCACCGAGCACAAACAACCCGTCGATGGTGCTCATCAGGTTGTAGTCGACCCAAAGCCCCCCCATGGTGTAGTGAACGGCCGGATAAATCATCATGGGGGTCCCATAGGGGTCTTCACCGGTGATTTTTTCGTACATTTGGAAAAGATTACCGTACTTTCGCTCGATCGCCGCACGGCCGTCACGCTCGATGGCATCGGCAAAGTCGAGGTAAACCGCCAGCTTGGTTTCGCCGACCCCTTTTCCCATGTCACACTGTTCTTTCGCATTGCGTGAGGCCACATCCCGCGGAACCAAGTTGCCGAAACTGGGGTACTTGCTCTCCAAATAATAGTCCCTTTCATCCTCGGGAATCTGCTGCGGTGCCCGGTTGTCGCCGGGTTTTTTGGGCACCCATACCCGTCCGTCGTTTCTGAGGCTCTCGCTCATGAGGGTCAGTTTGGACTGATAGGTGCCGTGGACAGGGATACAGGTTGGATGGATCTGCGTAAAACACGGATTGGCGAAATAGGCGCCTCTCTTGTACGCCTTGAAAGAGGCCGAGACGTTGGAGGCCATGGCATTGGTCGAAAGGAAAAAGACGTTGCCGTAACCGCCGGTGCACAACACCACGGCATGGGCCGCGTGCGTCTCAATCTGGCCGGTCGTCAGGTTCCGGACCACGATGCCCCGCGCCTGACCGTTGGCAACCACCAGGTCGAGCATCTCGCGCCGCGGAAACATCTGCACTTTTCCCAAGCCGACCTGGCGCATCAGAGCGCTGTAGGCGCCCAGCAGCAACTGCTGCCCCGTCTGCCCGCGGGCGTAAAAGGTTCTCGACACCTGGGCGCCGCCGAAACTGCGGTTGGCCAGCAAGCCGCCATAGTCACGGGCAAATGGCACCCCCTGGGCGACACACTGATCGATGATGTTGTTGCTGATCTGGGCAAGGCGATAGACGTTGGCCTCGCGCGCCCTGAAGTCGCCGCCCTTCACCGTGTCGTAAAACAGCCGCCAGATGCTGTCGCCTTCGTTGGTGTAGTTCTTGGCGGCGTTGATACCGCCCTGGGCGGCAATGCTGTGGGCACGGCGCGGCGAGTCCTGAATGCAGAAGGTCTTGACGTTATATCCCAACTCCGCCAGCGAGGCCGAAGCAGCGCCACCGGCCAATCCGGTCCCGACGACGATTATGTCGAATTTGCGTTTGTTGGCCGGGTTGACCAACTTTAACTCAAAGCGGTGCCGATCCCATTTTTGGGCCAGGGGCCCTACGGGAATTTTGGCATCAAGCTGCATGCGTTACCTCCTTCAGGCAATGGACAACAGGTAAATCGGAAGCAGGCCGAATCCCAGGCCGACGACTATACTGAAGACAATGCCGGCCCCCCGGATAAACGGCATGTATTTCGGATGGTTGGCACCAAGGGTCTGGAAAGCGCTCCAAAAACCGTGGCTGACGTGGAAGGCGGCAACCGCCATCGCCAGGACGTAGAGCACGACATTCAAAGGATTGGCAAAAGTGCGCGAGACAATCTCATAGATGGTGGTGCCGGTTTTATCAGCCAAAGTAAAGTTGCTCAGGTGAAAGATCACGAAAACAAGGATCAGGAGACCCGTGTAGGGCATGGTCCGGGAACCTATTGTCCGCCCCCCTCCGCTGCTGTTGACGGCGTAGCGATTGGGCCGGGATCTAAAGTTCTGGTAGAAAAGAATCAGACCGCTGCCGACATGCAGGACGGCAAAAGTGAATAGCCCCAATTCAAACAGGGTGACCAGCGGACCTAAGCTGTGAAGGTGCTCGGCATAGGAATTAAAGGCGTCGCGACCACCGTAGATGAAGAGATTGCCGGCCAGGTGAGTCGTAAGAAAACCGCAGAATCCCAAACCGGTAATGGCCATCAACCACTTTTTGCCGATGGAAGACGCAAACGTCTGCGTGAACCAATTCATGCATGCCTCCGTGTTCGTTAAGTGCTTTGAATCAAAAAAAATGAATAAGTGTTGGCGCTTCTTCTGTCAACCCAAATGTTTAAACCACCAGTTGTCCCAAGGGGTCTGCAGGATGTCTTTGGCCAGCCATCGCCCGGTGGCTGTCTGAAGTCTTTCGACGACCGCCGGCAGCCATTTTTCAGGCGGTTTGTACCCGATGTCCGCCAGCGACTTTAGTTCCAGGATGAGCGATAGTTGGTCGGCGTCTCGAGCCAACCGGGCTTCGGGAGTTTGATTGGCCTCGAACTCGCGGATGAGGCCCTCTAAGGCATCCCCGAAAGGCAGGCCATGCAAAGTGTCCTGCAGGGCTTTGTCCGCATCGCAGGTGACGTACTCTTTATTAACCGTATTCAGGTCGCCGATACGGGCTTCGGTCAAATCATGCACCAGACACATTGCGATCAGCCGACCGCTATCCACATCGGCTTCTTTTTGGGCCATGACGAAGGCAATAAAAGTGGCGCTGTAGATGTGCTCGGCCACGGATTCTTTTCCGGACCCCAGAAAGCTAAAACCGGACCGGGGGATCTCTTTCAGCATTCTGGCCTGAAACAGTAAATCGGCTACCTGGGTCATAGATGTCCCCTTTTTCTTTCTGCCAAATTGACGGATCCGTATAAAGCCCGATATCTGCGTTACGCTTCATTTCTCTTCACTGCGGCGTACCATAAGTACGCCTAATTCCTCGAAATTCGCAAGCCTTGATCTCGGGCTTTTTACGGATCCGTCTGAATTGAGACTTTTTACGAGTTCATCAAAATTGAGAATTTGACTTTTTTAACCTTATTTGAGTGTTTCAGCGGCGTCTGTAGCCGAAAGTATCCAATTTGATCGAAGAGGACATTTTTAATTAAAGACAGATCGAGAGAATTGCAACCCTCCAGTTCCATTTTCAATGGGAACCGCTTTGTGCCGCTCGAAGCCGAAAACCCGTAAACTTCTTGACACTTGGGCTTTAAACCCTTAAATTAGCAAAATTTTAAATTTGTCGGAGATTTTTCCTTAATGCCACAAACCGATATTGATATCATCCACATTTTCTTGAATGCTGGGTTGGTGGTTCAGTTGGTTTTACTGCTGCTGTTGTTTTTTTCAATCACCTCCTGGGCCATCATACTGATAAAATTGCGCTACATCGGCAAAGCATTCAAGGAATCGGCCCAATTCATCGATTTTTTCTGGAAAAGCCGAGATCTGTCAAACGCATTCGTAAAGGCCAAACAACTCAACGCCAGCCCGATCGCACGCATTTTTAGAATGGGTTATCTGGAACTCAAAAAGCTAAGCCAATCGGGTCATTCCGTATCGATGCCCTTACCGTCGTCTTCAGATACCCCGTCGCTCGGCTCCCAGACTTCCGGTATTGAAAACGTCAAACGCACGCTTCGCCGCGCGATCAATACCGAGATGACCCGCTTGACTCAGATGGTGCCGTTCCTGGCCACAACCGGCAACACGACGCCCTTCATCGGTTTGTTCGGCACCGTCTGGGGCATCATGCACTCGTTTCGCAGCATCGGTCTCAAAGGCTCGGCAAATCTGGCCGTCGTCGCCCCGGGCATATCCGAAGCCTTGATCGCTACGGCCGCCGGACTGGCGGTGGCCATTCCATCGGTCATCGCGTTTAATCATTTCAACCAGAAAATTCGGGTCATCGAATCCGAGCTGCAAAGCTTCTCAGCCGACTTTCTAAATATTGTCGAGCGGGATATTTTGAGAATCGAAAGGAGAACGGGTTGACATCCGGCGGCAACAACAACAGTTTCATGTCGGACATCAATGTTACGCCATTCGTGGATGTGATGCTGGTGCTCCTCATCATTTTCATGGTAACAGCGCCGATGATGACCCAAGGCGTCGATGTCGCATTGCCGGAGGCCACAGCCGAACCCTTGCCGGCGGAAAACGAGCATCTGATGATCTCCATCGACAACAAGGCCACCATTTTTATCAACGATGTGTCTGTGACTGTTGACGACCTCAACGAAAAGCTGAAGAGAATCATGAGCAACCGCAGCGACCGCGAGGTTTATC
>JBATHN010000543.1:0-2240 GCA_049666885.1 Desulfobacterales bacterium | reverse complement strand
TTGGAAGTTGGATGTTGAATGTTGAATGTTGGACGTTCAATCGGTTCCTCCCGCCATCACTCCAAAACTCCATCATCGGTTTCGGTTGGACGTTCAGTCTTTCCGCCCTTCCCCCACCGGCACCGTCAACACCACCCGGCATCCTTTTCCCGGTTCGGACTGAATGTCAAACGTTCCTCCCATATTGGTCATACGTTCCTGGATGCTGAACAGACCAAAGCCGCCTTTTTGTCGGTGGTTTGACTTTAACGCATTGCGATCGAAGCCGATGCCGTCATCTTCGATGGTGATTGATATGTCGTTGTCATGTTCCCCTAAATGAACCGCGACCGTGTTCGCCCGGGCATGTTTGACGACATTGGTGAGCAGTTCGCGCACGCTGCGAAACAGGAGGGTCTGTACGTTTTCATCCAGGGTTTTCTGGTGTTTTTTTGCGATGGTGCCGCTGCATTCGGTTTTAAGGCCATGGCGTTTTTCGATCTGCTCCTCCAGCCATTCGGATATGGCTGCGCCCAGGCCGATGTCATCCATCGATGGCGTGCTCAGTTCGAATATCAGGCTACGGGTTTCCTGCAATGCCCGTAGCATGATGTTGGAGACGTCCTTGACCAGGATGGTTCTTTCCAGGTCGGAATCGCTTTCCAGGATGCCGTTCAGCTGCATGCGGGCCAGGGCCAACGAGTGGCCCACATGATCGTGCAGGTCCGCAGCGATGCGTCGTCGTTCTTTTTCCTCGGCAATCGTCAGTTGTGCGGCCAGGGCCTTTAGTCGCTCCTGATACAGCTGGATTTCCTGTTCTGCCCGCTTGCGATTGGTGATGTCCTCCTCGATAGCAACAACATTCACCACCTCGCCGCTGCTGTTTTTGATCGGGGAGAATCGTGCCTCTATCCAGCGCTTGTTGCCTTCAGCACCCACGATTTTCAGATTTTCCATGGTGATGGACGCATCATATTCGAGAACTGGCAGGGTGACCATCTCGCCTTTGAAAGCCTTATCGATCAGCGGTAGAACGCCTAATTCCTCTCCCTTTTCGTCTTCAATAACATTATACTTTTCAAAAACCTCAGGCAGCCGTTCTTCTGCAAGTCCCCACAGTTTCTTCCACGCTTCATTCACCTGGATAATCTGTCCATCGAGGTTAAAAACCTGTATGGAGAGAGGGGACTGCTCGACGAGGTGGCGGAACTTCTCTTCGCTCTCCTTCAGCGCCTCCTCTGCCTTTTTGCGATCGGAAATGTCTCTCACAATGGCTGTCACACTGACCACACTCTGGTCTATCCTAAAGAGAGAAACATCGGTATCCACGGGGAAAAGGTCGCCGCTTTTATTTTTCAGGGTCTGTTCGATGTGAAAGATATCATCTCCCGCCGCAATGGCACGTTGGATTTTATCACCGAATTCAATAAAATCTTTCCTGTCGGGATAGAGAAACTCCGTCGTCTTTCCCACACACTCGCCGGGCTCATAGCCGAGCACATTGTCGGTACCATTGGCCCACTCGATGACCCTTTCGGGCATCTTAACCAGAAAAACCGCATCCGGTAGAGAATTCGTCAGATTTTCAAGATAATTGCGACTTTCACGCAGCGCCTTCTCTGCTTTTGTTCGTTCGACGACCTCGGAAACCAAAGATTCGTTGCTGCTTTCCAGTTCATCTGTGCGTTGGCGTACCTTTTTGGCCAGGCTTCTGTTCCAGAAGACAAATAAGAACACGATACCCAAAGTTGATCCACTGACAATTAGAGCCCATTTGAACACCGCAGCGCGGTTGATTCCCTGTTCGACTCTCAGCGCGACATATTTATTGCGAATGTCAGTTTTTTCCGCTTCGGTGATACTCGCCAGCGCCTTGTCGATGATCGTGGTCAATTCCGGCCAGTCGTTGCGATTGCCCATGGACAAAACCTGGTCACCATAGGGGGTGGGAGCGACCACCCGCAAATTAGATAACCCACGTTTTTGGATGAGATGGCTGGCCATGGTCAGGTTGCCGATATAGGCGTCCACCTTCCCGGACGACAAGGCGACCAATGATTGTTCATCATTTTCAAACAGCACAAGCCTGATCTCAGGATAATCCCTCTCCAGAAACTGTTGTATAATGAAGCCTTTGGGCACGCCGAGTGTCTTACCGGAAAGACCGCTTATATCAAGTAATGTCTCTTTCTGTTCCCGGGCGAAGATGACATAGGGCGAGGAAATATAAGGAGTTGTGAAGGAAAGGTACTGCTCTCGGC
>JBATHN010000542.1:0-1724 GCA_049666885.1 Desulfobacterales bacterium | reverse complement strand
GGAACTCTCGCACAAGACTCAGGTGATTTTTTTCACCCATCACCGCCACCTCGTGGAACTGGCCGAAAATACAATCGATGCTTCAGAGCTGATCCTGCATACGCTCGAGCGTTAGGGTTCAATTACTGGACCCAGGATTTCGGCCGACGCGCCGGCGTGACAGAATGCCCCGAACCGGTTGCTGTCCCGCCGGCGACGGAAATACCGGCGGCCAGCGATTCGAGTCAAACCGACGGCAGCGGTGGCGGAGGAGGGTGTTTCATCGGCAGTTCGTCGGCATCGGGGAAGATCGGTGAACTATTGATAAATTTATTCGGCTTGCGCAGTCGATGCACTGCCGTCAGCGCGGCCGAGGATCGGGATCGACCAAAGGAAGAGGACCAGGGAGCCCAATCGAATGCGGAATTCTATTGGGTGTTAGACCGGCTTTAAAAGAGGGGCACCGCGTCCATGTCACCGAAAACAATGACCAGCGCCGACCTCCGGCAGTTCATCGCGGCGCATCACATCGATGCCACTATTTTGTACCTGAACGCGCCCACGTCCACGGTCAGCGACGCCGCACGGGAACTGGGAGTCGACACCGACCAAATCATTAAGTCGCTCATTTTTATGATCGAAGATCGACCGCTGCTGGTGATCAACAACGGAACGGCGCGTGTGGACCGGAAAAAACTGGCAACGCTCCTCGGTGTGGGCCGCAAGCGGGTCAAATTCGCCAGCGCCGAGCAGGCCTTGGCCATCACCGGCTTCGTGGTGGGCAGCATGCCGCCTTTCGGTCATCGGCAAGTGTTGCGCACGCTGGTGACACCGGCCATCCCCCGGCTGGACCTGATTTTCGGCGGCGGCGGCGATGTCGACGCCATGATGCGGCTGACGCCGGCTGACTTGGTGCACGTCACCGGAGCTGAAATTACGGACGTGTCCGAATAGGGGGTATGTTTCGAATGAAAAGTGGTAGTCCAGCGGCCGGAATTCTCGGCGACGGCGGTCAAAACAAACCGGGAGGTTGCCTACCGATCGGTGCTATCGACCGCTGCCATGCGGTTGTCAGGCGGCGCACCCTGCCGTCACTCCTGGCGGTGCTGCTGGTGCTGGGGTTGATCTTGTCAGGAGCGACGGTTCGGGCCGCAGCTCTCGAAGATAGCCGGTTTTTCTTCAGCGGCGACGGGCGGATCGACCTTTTGAGCGAAAAAAACGGGCACTCGTTTTCCGGCTCTTACCGCAACGGAACGCAACGCTACGATAATACGGCCCTCCAGTCCATTTGCGGCGTCTTCGACGCACCCTATGATCCGGAGCTGTCCAACCTGTCCCTGAGGCTGCTCGAATTTCTCGACTTTCTACAGGACAGCCTTAACCGGGAGGCGAAGATCACGATCACCTCCGGATACCGCAGCCCGGAATACAACACCAGGGTGCGCAACCGGGGAGGCCTGGCGGCCAAGGCCAGTCTCCACCAATATGGCATGGCTGCCGACATCAAAATGGAAGGGGTGCCGGCGAGGCGCATCTGGAATACGGTCAAGTCGCTCGGCTTCGGAGGCGCTGGTTACTATCATGGAGACACGGTCCACATCGACGTGGGGCCGGCGCGATCCTGGGACGAAACAACCTCGGGCGTCGGAACCGGTATCTCGGACGACAACAAGCTGATCGGCCTCGTGAGCGAGTATGACCGCTATCGGCCGGGGGAAACGGTGGCCCTGCGTTTCATCCGCATG
>JBATHN010000541.1:0-1755 GCA_049666885.1 Desulfobacterales bacterium | reverse complement strand
TTTTCCAGGCCTTTACACCCAAGTTCGTCAAGAAATACGAGAACCTGGGCCAAAAAACCGTCGATGCCTTTCGCCGTTATGCCGATGATGCCCGCAAGCGCGTGTTTCCCGCCGACGAGCACACCTACAAAATGGTGGAAGGCGAGTGGGAGAAACTGACAGAGCTGTTGGAGAAAAAATAATCGGAAATTGAAACATCTGATCACCTACTGTTCGCCCAATGGTTCGACACGCCACGTGGCGGAAGTGATGGCCAAGCGGCTTTCAGAATCCGGTCGCGTGGAAACGGTGCTCGATCTCGGCACAAGAAACGACGACAAGGAGCTCCCGCCGGCGTTTCGGAATCCGAATCAAGAAACGTGCCTGTGGATCGGTTCACCGGTCTATGTCGATCATCCTGTACCGCCAATCGAGACATTCATCTCCCGGCTGCCCCAATCCAATGGATGCTGCGCCGTGCCGTTTGTTACCTGGGGCGGCGTTACCAGCGGCACGGCTCTCTACGAGATGGCGCAGGGTTTGATACGAAAGGAATACGTTCTGATCGGAGCCGCCAAAGTCATTGCAGTTCATTCTTCGCTGTGGCGGACACCTCACCCACTGGGAGAAGGGCATCCTGATGAGAAGGATGATCGGGCTGTTCTGAAACTGGTAGAGCGGGTTGGGAGCAAGCTCGCCCGCCTGCCTCTGCAAGGATTGTCTCCTAAGGTTCTCGACTATCAATCTCAGGCGCTTAAAGAAGAGGCTCGCCGCAGCAGCATCGCCGCGGCCAAACAAGCGCTACCGGAATTGAGGGTCGATGTCGACAAATGCGTTCAGTGTGGCGAATGCGCCGAAAAATGTCCGGCAAAAGCCATCACCCTCGATCCGTTTCCCCAAATTGGTAAAGACTGTTTTATCTGTTTGAGGTGTGTGCGGGAATGCCCTGAAGAAGCTTTTCCATTTGACACGCACGCTATCGAAAAACGTCTCCGCGGTATGGCCACCAGGATAAATGAAAGGCCACTCACCCAGATTTTTTATTAGCCCGCTGCTGGTCGGTTAATGATGGACATTCTGAAGGTTGCTCGCTCATCAAATCATCCGGATCCGTCAGGAAGACGTCGCGGTAAATGACGTCAGCGGATCGTGACGCCTCATCTTCGACTTAAAATAATAAAATACATTATATTCAGTTAGTTAAGATATCATCCGTGCACCTCTACGGCCGGGCTGCCGTTGACATAACGCCCGTTTTTTTCTATAATTCTTCACGACACCGGTGATGTTCGCCGGTTTTTTTTTGCTGATCCCTTTTTATAAACTATGATGCGATTGAAAAAGTTTCATTCAGCCTCTTTAATCATCATTCTTTTGACCACACTGGTGATTCTGGGGAAGATCTTCCTCGATACGGACCCGTTCCCCTCTCAGGAATACAAGATTTACGATTGGATGTCACGGCTGCGCAAGAGATCCACTGCCTCCCCGGTCGTCATCTTGGCAATCGACGATAAAAGCATCCGGAGTATCGGCAGCTGGCCCTGGCCGCGCTCTTACATTGCCGGAATGATCGAGCAGCTTTCCGACTATGGCGCCCACACCATGGGGATCTCGCTCTTATACCCCTCGAAAGAAGTGAATCCCGGTTTGGTGGAAATTCAGGACATCAAGGAAAGATGGAGCGAAATACCCTCAAAGGCCAAGAAACCATCCGTTGCCATTATCGAGACCGTTCTCACCGAAGCTGAAAAAAAGCTCGACCACGATACCCAA
>JBATHN010000540.1:0-5184 GCA_049666885.1 Desulfobacterales bacterium | reverse complement strand
ACTACTACGGTTATACGTTCGACACCGTCCACGACCCGGGTTTTTACAGCGAGATCGCCACCGTTCGGCTGGAGACCAACCTTTACGATGTGAAAACGGAAAAGCTATTGTGGTCCGGGCAGTCGCAATCAGAGGATGTGCAATCGATAAACAAGCTCATCGATGAAGTGATAGCGCTGGTCATAAAGGATTTGCAAATGAACAAGCTGCTTCCGACTCAAAGTTAACGCTAACGTTCCCAAACAACATGGTAAAGCGTGATTAACACTTAGCGGCCCTATTCGTAAATTCGGTGGCATTCAACGACCGATGCATCCCGCCGCGTCGTTTTGCTCGTCGCACGCATACGCCTGGTATGCTCGCTTCTCGCGCCTTGCGCTGCGGGCGCCTCTGTCATCTCGGTGCGTCACCGTATTTACGAACAGGACCACTTAACTCAAGCTAAACCCTGGTATCATAATGAAAATAACATAAAAATTACAACACAGGATGTACAGCTGAAGGATACGATTCTTGATCGACTTGCGCTCTCGAAACAAGCGCCCCCTGCTTATTATCGACGAAGCCCAAAGCCTGTCGTTAGAAGCGCTGGAGGAAATCCGCCTGCTGTCCAACCTCCAGGACGGCAGCACAATGCTTCTGCAAATCATGCTGGTCGGCCAGCCTGAACTGAAAGACAAGCTGAAAAGCCCTTCCATGGCCTCTTTGTCCCAGTTTCGGGCTGTTTGTCAAGTGCCACAAAGTGATATGAAAATTGAGTTTTTACATGGCGCTTGAGATTTTTGAATCCTAAGCATTAGAGGATGAATTTTTCAAGATCATCGAAACATTTGAGGAAGCTGGTGTTTTTTGGGATTTTTTTATTAAATCAGCCATGCCGACCACAGGTTCGAAATAGGGTTCCCGAGCTGAAACAAGCCCGCGTATTCTGCGAACACTTTTTCTTGAATCTGTCTTTTCGAGAGATCGCCGAACGGCACGGCATTACGGCTCGACAGGTCGAGAGCGATTATTCCTATGCCTTTAAACGCATCCGGCGTGTTCTCGAAAAGATGAACGCCCGCGACAACGCAATCCGGTACTTCAGGAGCCCCGGCAAGGCTAACGACATGACCGACCCGGAAAAATGGTGGATACTTAATCGGGTATTCGGTCATACCTGTGTCGAAATAGCCGAGATGGTCAAAAATCAAGTTTTATCCGAAAATTGCCCTAAAACCACAGCTCGCGGATCCGAAACCGAACATCAATTTTATATCCGAGCGCTTTCAAAATCACTGGCCACCAACCCTTGCAACCTAACCAATTTAGGCGCTGGCCACCCCCCAACGATTCATGAGCGGCCAGTATCAATATAATCCACTTCCTCGCCAATAATTATCTGCCCAGGAAATCGTCTGCAATCTCGACGGTATACCACTCATTACCGCACCCGCCATCTTCCTTCAGGTGAATGATTTTCCGTCGTTTGACTGGAATACCCTTAAAATCCACTTGTGAATAGCTAGTTTCCGTCCATAAATGGCCCTTTTTCGCAATTCCCCGCCTGCTTCGGGACAGGTCGGCGTCAATCACGTTAAAGACATGACAGGTCCGGCGGAATCGCTTGCGCGGCGTACACAAGTAAGCCTCAGCGCAATGCCGCTGATTTCCTTGAACTTGCAGAAAATGGCGATTTCTGGATCGGAAACTAATCAGTGCCCTTTATGAAACCGTGGATGGGCACCAGCTAATAAAAAAAGGGAAAATGGGACAGAGATTTTCAGAGGCAAGGCAGCACGGCAAAGAAAGGAGGGCAAATCTTGACCAAGCAAAATTCAGCCATTGGTTATCAGTTAGCCAAATCGCTCAATAGGAACACATCGGTTTCTTCAACACGTTTAATATCCCTATCATTTGTGATTATTGCATTTGCTGGTTGGGCTAATGCAGCTGCTACCTGAAACATGTCCGGCAAAAGCAAAGCATATTTGGCTCTCAGCGATCCAGCCATGAAACCAATTTCTACGTCAAAATTGATATTGGATAGGTTAGGCATATTTCGAATCGCGTTGCGGTATTTGTCCGCAATGGACAACTGGCCTTTTTTCAGAGGTTTTATCAATACTTCAGCAGCCGTAATCGGGGTGACGATTGCTGAAAAAAGGCCATCTCTCATTTGATTGAACAAATATTCACATAAATCGCCAAAAGTTGGATTATCTTCAAATAGATAGATAAAGACCATCGTGTCGATTACAATCCCCTGTCTGCCTTCAAGATCTCTCAAGCGCATCGGATCTTTCTTCCCATTCACGACGTAATTTTTTAACATAATCCGTGGCATCTATCTCATCCGATAGATCCCGACCAATCCCTCTGAAATTCTCTGGCGATATTGGATAAATTACTAGTTTATCGTCCTCAGTAGTTACCTCAACCTTCGAGTTGGGTTTTATATTGAGTTTTTTTCTCTCCCTTAAAGGGATAACGACCTGGTAGCGTTTGCCAACCGTTGCGATTGTCATATTTATAACCCTGATATCATATTATTTACGGCTAATCATATTTAACACATGATTGTTTGAAATTCAAGTTAGAATCAAAAAGCTTCAGTAATAATTGTCGTTAAAATGTAAGTACAGGGACTTTCTATGTTGTCTACTGGGAAATATAGATGATTCTTTATTTCCTCATCTAAGGTACTATATAGAGGCTTTTTAAAACATTCTCTCCGAATTATTTTTATGGCCCGACCACTTGGGTAGATCGTCATTTATGTCGATAACTCTTGAACCATAGAAAATATGGCAGCTTGGCTTAAACGCTTTAGGCACCTTTGGCGGAAAACCAAATTCAAATAGCGAAGGGAAAGAAAGCCACATCCGACGCCCCTCATCTGCGATAGGGGCCCCGCACAAACTACAGCTCACCTTGCAGGGAAGAATTCTGTCACTGATGGATTGTTCACTGTTAAAGAATTTCAGGCAGTCCGTACCTTTGGTTATCCTGACATCATGCTTTCGGAAGATGGCTGCCCATTGCATCGGGGCCCCATGCAGGCTCTGGCATGTCTGGCAATGGCATATTTTTGCATCTACCGGGTCTGCACACACTTCAACCTGAACCGCCTTGCAGTAACAGCTTGCCCGGTATTTGACTGTAAAGCTGGCATCCTCAACAGACGCATATTCCGGTCCGAATTCTTTTTCCATTTTGCCTCTCTGTTATTTGGCAATCGGATCAAGCCATTGAAGGCATTTATCTACAATTTGCCGCTGCACCATGGGCGATGATCACACCGGTTTTATTTGAATCACTGAGTTGATCTGGACCCGACAAAACTGCCGACACGTCCACCTTCCCAATGATTTCGATGGATGTTGGTTAATTCACCATAATTTTAACTCCCCACTCAATATTTCCAACGGTTTTCACACAAGAGATTGTTGAGTTGGCTGTAGAAATGAGGTCTTATTTTTATAAGATGGGTTTATTGTGGAGGTCAAGTGTGTGGGTAATTTTATGGCAGATTACGAACAAAAAGGGCCCGGTTTGATCGAAACCGGACCCTTTTTGAGTTGAGTTCACAAAGGTTGCTACAATCTTTTATGGAAATTACTGCAATCTTTATGGTAACGATGGCAACCTTCTTTGGAAACGGATAAAAGAGCCTCAATAGTGGGACTCTCGGTATTTATTGGTGATCCCACCGGGATTCGAACCCGGGTTACCGGCGTGAGAGGCCGACGTCCTAACCACTAGACGATGGGACCGTTATTTGGAAGGTTTAAAATTTGGATTTTTATAAGATTATCCTAATGTTGTCAACCGGTTTTTCGGTTCTCATTTTGCGGCACTCGGCTTTTTCCCCTGGCGAATGCCAATCAGGAAATAGGGCACGAAACCGATGAACGGAATCGAGGCGATCACCCACCAGAGGACTTTCGTGCGGTTGTTATCAAACTCCCGCTGGGCGACGTCGACCACGGCCCAGATGGTGAGCAGAAAAAAAGGGACGCACAGCCCCAGGAAAACCGCGATCGATTTCAGATCCATCATCAGCCCTTCAAGCGCTCGGTGACACTCAAAATGGCGTCGACATATTCATCGCTGTGATTGTAATGGTAGATGACCTTTGCGGCCTTTTTCCGCTCGATACCCGGCTGCCAGCCGTGCTCTTTAAGGTAGAAGGCGATGCTCGCAATGGCATCCGCATCGTCGAAAAGGTCGATCTTGCCGTCGTTGTTGCCGTCCTTGCCAAGCGTATCGATGTTGCTGGGCATGAACTGGGCGATTCCCATGGCCCCGGCGAAGGATCCCTTTATTTCGGCCGGATCGAATCCCTGTGATTCGGCATGGCGCAAAAACGCCATCAGCTCGCGATACGCCCATTTGGATTTCCGGGCGGCCTTCTTGTCGAAGACGGCACGCGTCAAATCCGGCGTATCTTTGATTTTCCGCCACAGCAGATTCCTGACCTTCGGGTCGGAAAGTGCGGCCATCGTGGAGAGCGTATTCAATACCGATCGGCTGCCCAGCAAGGTGCCGAGCTGGGTTTCGACCAAAATGATGGCCGTAATTACCTCCGGGTCGACGCCGTAAACATTTTCGGCCTCCGCAAATGCGGCCTGGTGCTGTTGAAGGTAGACTCTCGCCTTTTCGATATGTATCTGATCCGTGTAGCGCTCGTAATGGACCTTCGACTCACGGTGGACAAAATAGACCGAAATACCCTTGGTCTCAAACTTGACCTCAGGTCGGGCATACAATTCCCGAATGGCCGCCGCATCGAAACCGTCGGCGATGAGCCGTTTCTGGAGGGATTGGTAATAGGCACCATTTTTCTCTGCCGCCACCGGTGCGGACAACAGTGCCAAACCGAGGAAGCACAGAACCCCAAAAATCACCCTGCCCTGTCGCGTCGTAAATTGTGTCATCGCTCTCCACCCACCTAATCGTGTTTCTGATTCCCGACTTGCGCCGGTATTGCCGAAATGATAAACATTTGTATCTATTATTTATCACAATCCGAAAGATTATTAAACCGTGAAAAAACCCCTTAGAACGGTTTTTGTTTGCCAAGCGTGCGGCTATCAGGCGCCCAAGTGGATGGGCAAGTGTCCGGATTGCGGCAGTTGGGATGCGTTCGCCGAGGAAAGCCGCCAGCCGCACGCCGGGCACGGCGGCGCTGCCGGCCTGACC
>JBATHN010000539.1:0-3149 GCA_049666885.1 Desulfobacterales bacterium | reverse complement strand
GAGCATGAACTTAAAGTTATGGGAATCCAAGACTATAATCTTAAAAGAATCTCAGAAACAGCTACAACATCCGCCCCTACTCCTATACCAGCAATTGAAGAAGTTACTCTCATAACATTGGATTTCTATCCTAATGGCACTTCGAATTATAATATTAACTGGCCAGGCCCTCCGAGAAGAAAACTTAAATGGCAGGATGTTAAGGCATATACCCCTATTATATCCTTAGATAAAAATTCTCCTCGAGAAATGACCTTGTTTTTTTGGATAAAAGCTGACAGAACCATGTGGTCTGATCCAACTTTAGGTTTTTTAAAAGTAACTATCCCAGCTGGCTCAAAAATACCACAAATGGGCAGTATACATTATCCAAGCGCGAGTGGTGAAGGAGTAGCACCTCAAGGAGCACCACCTTCAAACAACGATGACAATAGGACATACGATGCTTTCTGGTTAGGCTGTACGAAAAGGGGGAAAGTGAAAGGAAATGAAGGAAAAGATAATGATCGACATGATAGAGTCTACCTCGAGCTTTTTGATTTAAATGTGACAAATGGCGTTCCGCTTAATACCAGTCTAGATAATAATCAAAGCGTAAGACGAACATGTAAATGCAATTGAGTGCGCAGATCGCATTTCCTGTAACTATAGAAAAAAATACTCTTCCAAGCATTAGATTTTACCCAGGTAGTTGTAATTATACGATTCTTAATTGAACTCTAATGAGATCATGTAATAACAAAATCCCATTGAATCTGTACATACTTTAACAGAATTTTGCATCTGTTTGAAATCATAAGTTTAAGACCTGTGCGTCTGAATACAGCGCAGCTTTTGACATCAAACAAAATCGTGATTTGGTCAAATCATATTCAATGAAAAAGTTGGTAATCTAAAGTCTCATATATTAGCAGGCCTGATTTTCGTAAGTGATTATCGATCTATTCACAGGAGGTGGCAATCATGCAAAAGAGCAATATTTGGAAGATGAAAGTCATTTTTTTCTTTGTCTTTGCAACATCCGTCATGGGATGCGCACCGATGATGGGAACCACACAAAAAATAGACGATGACATCTATAATCCATACGGTGTAGAAATTGATCCAGTGAATCAAGTCCAATCAGCTATCATTTCAAAAGAAGCAAAAGGTCTGGCTGTCGAGACATATAATATTCCCGATAAAAATATTTATATCGATAAAAAACGGAAAAGGAAAGATGTCGATGGTGGCAAAACACGTTTGGTCTCAAAGGTCAGCCCCGTACTTCAGGAATGGCTCAGTACAAAAAAGGCCGACGAGCCTGTAGAGATCATCGTCACATTCCAGGAGGATCTGCAGATACCCAGATTACCAGAACTGCGCGAGGGAGAGCGTCGTGAAAACATAAAGAACAGACGCGCTGAGGCGATCAAAAAACTCAAAGCTGTGCGCAAGGAATCCCAGGCGAAATCATTAAAAATGCTGGCCGAGTATGGCGATTTCAAACCATCCGAAAGCTTCTGGATCGTGAACAGCGTTGCAGGATTTAGTAGGATCGGAGACGTAAAACACATCGCCGTATCCAAGGAAATCGTTTATCTTCAGCCGGTGGAAGGTGGTGAAAAGCCACCTCAGGATTCAAACAACAACAACGATGCCCAGGATGGACGGGCCAGAATTGCATCCGATCCTTATTACAACTTGGGTTTAACTAACCCGTGGATTGGTCTCCTCGACACAGGCGTTAGAGACACTCACGACATGTTCATTTCACCCGATCACATCGCATGGATGCGGGACTGCGTCAACGGCGGAAGTAATTGCAACGACACTTCGAACCCAAATTTCGATCCTACCGACTTTGCCTGGAATCACGGTACGAACTCCGCAGGGCTTCTGACCGGAAACAATAGACGGGGTAACCAATATCGTGGCGTTACCGAAATCCCCACGGACAGCTGGCAGATCTATACTGCTGCGGGTCTTAATACAGCGGCAGCAGTACGGGCAATTCAGGCTGGTATAGCGGCGTTTGATAAGGTGTTGGTCGGCGAAATCCAAGCGAATGAGTCGGATATAGGTACTATCGCCACAGCAGCAGACAACGCCTACGATGCTGGAATCATTTTCGTCTCGGCAAATGGAAATTTCGGACCAAACGCATCGACTGTACGCTCACCGGGAATTGCGCACAAAGTACTCGGTGTTGGGGGTTTCATGACAGACGGTGGGGCTCAATACAATAACCAGGGGCGGGGGCCAACCTCCGACTTACGTTACAAACCGGATATCCAGGCCCCCACCTGGAGCGAAACTGCGAGTAACGCAAGCGATACAGCTTTGAAGGTGTTTACCGGGACAAGTGGTGCAACACCCTACGCTGCGGGTGTTGCCATGTTAGCGCGCAACTGGCTGCGACAATTCGGTACATACGACAACGGTCAGACATATGCCTTTATGATTCTTTACGGCCAAAACGAGTGGCCATACAACAACACTACTGGTGCAGGCCCCATCCAAATGGCCACAAATGGCCTTGCATGGTGGGGTAAGGTGTCAGTGGGGAATTCCGTCAACATCGACATCCCTATTAATATAGGATCCGGCAAGCGTGATCTGAACGCAGCTCTCTGGTGGCCCGAATCAGCGACGCAGACTCACAATGATATCGATGTCCATCTTATTGACCCCTCGGGTGCCGAGCGTGCGAAAGGTTACTCGGGAGTAAGTGTTTTCGAGCGAACAGGCGTTAACGGTGTGCTGCAACCGGGGAATTGGAGGGTCCGGATCAGGGGGTACAGTGTTCCCACTGGATCTCAGACGGTTTACTGGGCGGTCCACATGCGTAATTAACATCAATGCCAGCAAGAACATATCAACTACTCGCAATAGCCATATTGACAGTCTGCCTTGAGATCGGCTGCGAACTGGATAGCTATAACCATCGACTGCCATCTAACGAAGCACCCGAAATACCAGGGCAGACCGGTGATACAAACATACCACAGAGCATAAAGGCTGAACCTCTGCAAATTTTCGCCAAAGATAGCTTCTATCTGCAAAGAGTGGAACCTGAGGAAGTGCTCATAGGGGTTCTTCGAGCAGCCCCTGTTAGGGAGGGGCCAAACACCCGTGATATGCCATTCAAGCTGATCATTGGCAAAGAA
>JBATHN010000538.1:0-1679 GCA_049666885.1 Desulfobacterales bacterium | reverse complement strand
TTTAGATAACCTATCGTGTTTTAACAGGTATACGAGCAAGCACAAAATGGTAAATTGCCTGATGCAGAATAAAATATAGAATCGTATATCGCATGAAAAACTACAAGGTGAAAGTAGCAAGTAGCATACCTCTATCTCAGATAAGTTAATGGAAAATTTATTGCTAATTGTAATTTAGGAATCCCTGATACTATTTTATCCCCGGGCCTTAGCAGTTTCCACCATGGCCTGGATGTTTTCCGGAGGGCAGATAGCCGGTATGATACAGCCGCCACTTACCATCAACCCCCCGTCTCGACCAGCCTTATCGATCACTTCCCGGGTTGCATCTTTCACCTCCTCAGGGCTGCCCATAGCCAGGAGACTCGTGCTGACATTGCCCATCAGACAGTACCGCGGTCCCAATAATTTACGCGCCGCCTCAAAATCTACCCCTTCATCGAGACTCAAACAATTCACTCCAGTTTCGGCAAAACTTTCGAGCCGGTCAGAATTGTCACCACAAACGTGCATGATGGTTTTTATCCCGGTAGGTTTAACGAGGTTGACCAGGCGTGAGGTGAGCGGTTTCCCCCACTCTTCCCAATGTTTTTTGGAGATGGCGTCCCCAGAGCTGCTCGGGTCGGAGATGAAAAGGATATCTACTCCTGTGCTTATAATGGCCACCGCATAGACAATGAGACTGCTCATAGCAATTTCGCAGAGCTTGCGAAGGGATTCAGGCGCCTTGTACAAGTCCCGCATCGCGTTCTCGGAACCCCGTAGCATGGAAACATGCCTGAATGGGGCCTGTATATAACCGATAACCGGAACTTCGTGCTTAAACCGATTTTTCAGTCGCCGCATTCCTTCCAGGATAAGACTCAGCCTTTGGTTCTGATACGGATCGAATAGTTTCAAATGAGATAAATCAGTTTCGTAGTTTTGTACCGCTGGGATTTCCACCGACGGCGGGTGACCACGAGATATTTTGAGAACCGATCCCATGGCCTCGGATTCGGAATGACAGGCGAACATATCCCAAACGCAATCATAGCCGAACTTATCGATAGCATAGGTTTGAGCATAGACATGCCTTTCAACACTATCAAGTTCATCTATCAAATCGAAACCGGCCTGTTTGCTGCACCATTCACGTGCCATAAGTACAACGGGAGGATAGTCTGGCCGTTTACCGTTCAACACATCCATAACCCTTTCGTAGGCATTCATGTGATCCATCGTATTCTCCCTTATCCCAATTTCATCTATATCCCTCATAGAAAGTTAGTCCAGATCCAACTGCTTTTTGCACTGATTGCATTTTAAAGCGCCACGGAAAGCTTTGTTTCCGCATTCAGGGCAAATATAGCGGGTTTCTTCATCTTGAATCCATTTTTCGGTACCAGCCTCTCGCCAATATGGAATAGCGCGTAAAATAACCCTTTTGCCAACAGTCATGGGAAAGTTTTCAATATAATGACAAGGAAATTCAGCGCATTGATGGCATCCGGTGAATCCTTTCTCTTTTGTACAATTCCTGATCTCACACTGGCGACAATGCATAAACCGTTCATCAGATAAGCAGCCACGGCATCGAATATCATCGGCGGAAAGGTTTTCACTATTGGGAAGAGTCCCTTTGCCCGCGACATTTCCCTTGTAAAGATTCGCTAAGCGCTCCTTGAATTTTTGATTGT
>JBATHN010000537.1:0-11288 GCA_049666885.1 Desulfobacterales bacterium | reverse complement strand
AATTATAACACAATAATAATATGAATTCAGTTAGTTGGGATTATAATCGGCGACGTGTGCCGTTGATTAATATCAGCCCGCCGATTCCGCATGGATAATCGGATCCATTTAATTGACGTTTTTTGGCAGAAAAATTGACGCTTTTTGTCATTTCTTAGGGATTCTGCGGTATAAAAATGTGGCGATTTTTAATCAACTTTTTAATATAATTGAATAAATATATTTTTGTAATACTTGGCATATTTGTTGTATATAAACAAGCCAAAGCCGAATAAGGCGACCAACGTCTCACTGCTCTTTAAAAACAAATTAGTTTGTGGCTTCTCGAGTGCGCGTGCATCTTCCCGGCGGGCATTTAAAGCTTACCCAGCTATGCAACGTTTGAGAACAACGGCATTCCGGAGGCCCAAAATTCAACATAAGGGACAAAGGTCCCGGGCTTTTGCTTGACAACAGAAGCTCACTCATGTCCTCCCCCCCAAACAGTTCGGATGGCTTCCCCCTGGCAAGAGGTCAGTCGGCGGCTCAACCGAACTGTTTTTTTATGCCGATCGACCATTGGGTTTTATCTGATCCAACCCTCATCCTTGTTCGAAAACCACCGGGTTCGGAACGCTTATAGACATTTACCAATGCGGTAATAATTCTGTAGACACGTTGTATTGAAATCTATCAGCAGTAACATCGGAAGAAAACGCTATTCCTCCCAATGTATCGTAACAGTCTCACGCCCGATTTTACCTGCCAGTGTTTAGAGCAACAATCGGCTTGACGAATTCGATGGACACCTTATCTTGCAGTGTCTCGGTAACACAACCCGTAATCAATAGCGTGACGGGTTACAATAAAAAAGGACTGACCGGGGGTATTGTTCATGCTGACCGGATACCAAAAAAAGTATCTCAAAGGCCTTGCCCACGGTCTTAAACCGGTTGTGTTTATCGGCCAGAGCGGGCTCACCGGACCGGTAGTCCAGAACGCGGATGCGGCGCTGAAAAAGCACGAGTTGGTAAAAGTGAAGTTTATTGCATTTAAGGAAAAAAAGCAGAAAAACGACATCATCGCCGCTTTCGGAGAGCGGACGGCAGCTGAGCTGGTGGGCCGGATCGGCCACACCGCCATTTTTTTTAGAGCCAATCCCGAAAGTAGCAAGAACCGTATTGTTCTGCCGGGTAAGCCCTAAGCTATCTCAGGCATTGAACATATGCGGGCGTCTCGGTCATCTCGGTTCGTCACCGTATTTACGAACAGGACCACTTAGCGAAAGGCAGAAGACGACTGAAAAGGCGAGACATTTCGTTCAAATTTTTGAGTTTGCGATTCTTTGAGGTTTTTTTCCACTAATCATGATTGGTTTCTTCCGGTGCTTCAACCATCTTGTAGATGATCAGTCGATCGCCGGGATGTATGCGTTGGCTGCTTTTTAGATCGTTCCAAACCAAGAGGGCCCGCAGTGGCACCTGAAAGCGTTCGGCGATGCTCGAAAGGTTGTCTCCGGCCTTGACGGTGTAGACATGCCTGTCGGGATTCTTTTGCCACCCGGCAACTGCTTTGTCAAAGCGCTCGCTGAATCCGTCAACGGAACCCTTTGGGAGGAGAATCGCGTGGCTACCGGCTGGCAGGTAGTGACCGCGAATATCCGGATTCAGGTCTTTTATCTTTTTAAAATAGGTGCCCGCTGCCTGTGCGACGAGTCGAATCGGCGTCCTCTGGTCACAACGTACAATAATTTCATCAAATTCGTACGGCGGGTAATAATCGTCCTCGATCAATTTGAACCCGTATTTTTCGGGGTTCAGCAGAATGAGTTTGGCCGAAATGATGCGGGGAATGTAGCGCTGGGTTTCAAGGGGCAGATACAGACGGTAGTAATCGTTAACCTCCTGGAGCAGCATTTCGGACTTGAGCCCTTCTTCTCCCATGTTGTAAGCCGCAGCGGCGAGTGTCCACGACTGAAATTCTTCATAGAGAAACTTCAAATAGGCGATTGCGGCCCGGGTCGATTTATGGATGCTGCGCCGCTCATCGATGGCGGCGTTGACAGACAGGCCGTATTTACGGCCGGTGGTCTGCATGAACTGCCAGAACCCGATTGCACCGGCTGTCGATCCGGCGTGCGGTCGCAACGCACTTTCGGCGATGGCAACGTATTTCAGATCTTCCGGCAGCCCGTTCGCAGCAAGTTCTTTTTCAATCAGCGGCATGAAGCGATGCGACCGTTTGAGCCAGAGAATAACCTGGGGACGGTCGGCCAGCGTGAGGAGCATTTCCTTTTCGAGGCGTTCGCGAACCTCCCGGTTTTCCAGGGGTACCGGTTCGCCGCAAAAGTCGATCGGCCCTTGAAATTGAATACTTTTTAGAAGCGAGGGATATCCGTCCTCTTCGGTAGGGTTCTCGGAGCCGGTAGCCAGAGCGAAGGCGGTCATGAACACGCCGACGGTGATCAAAAGAAGTCTTAAATAATTTTGCATGGGACTGCCGATATCAGGAAAGAAGCGGGTTGCCGAGACGTCTTATACGGGGCGACACCTTCGAAATCCGACCCGATGATCATGAAGACATGGCGCGCACCGCGGAAATCAGGGTCAACGCGCCTGCAACCAGAAAAAAGATGCCGGCACCGATTTTAATGTAGTGCGCAGGAATCAGCCGGCTGATAGCACCGCCAAAAAATACGGCGATCGATGCACTGAGGACCAGAGCGGCCGCCGAACCGATGAAAACCGAAAACTTGGGATCACAGTCTGCGGACAGGCAAAAAGTAGCCAGCTGGGTCTTATCTCCGAGTTCAGCCAGAAACACCATGCCGAACGTCATCATCATTATTTTAAAATCCATTGGAAAAATCTCCCGATTTTACCCCATCAATTGCTTGGCTTTCTTCAAGATGTTGTCAATGGTCATTCCGAACTTCTCCATCACCGCCGCACCCGGGGCCGATGTGCCGAAGGAGCTAATGCCGATCACCTTGCCCTCGCTGCCCACGTAACGTTCCCAGCCGATGGGGTGTCCGGCCTCGACCGCAATGCGCCGTTTAACCTCGTGCGGCAAGACACGCTCTTTATAACTGGCCGGCATTTTTTCGAACAATTCCCAACTGGGCATGCTGACGACCCGGGTTGCGATGCCCTCAGTCGCCAAAGATTCCTGTGCGGCCAGGGCCAGATGAACTTCAGAGCCCGACGCGATCAGGATAAGGTCGGGGCGTCCCGCTCCGTCGGAAAGGATGTAGGCCCCGTTTTTCAAACCGTTGGCCGGGGCGTAGCGGGTTCGGTCCAATACGGGTAGTTTCTGTCGGCTCAGGATCAGCGCGACCGGTCCGGTTGTGGAGATGGCCTGGCGCCACGCTTCGGTTGTCTCTGCGGCATCGGCCGGCCGGATGACCGTCAGACGGGGAATGATCCGCAAGGAAGTTAGGTGTTCGATCGGTTGGTGGGTTGGTCCGTCTTCACCAACAGCAACACTGTCGTGGGTGAAGATGTAGATCACCGACAGGTTCATCAAACTTGCCAGGCGAATGGCCGGTCGCATGTAGTCGGCGAAAACCAGAAAAGTTCCCCCATACGGTCGGACGCCGTTGTGGAGGAACATGCCGTTTAAAATACCGCCCATGGCGTGTTCCCGCACCCCGAAGCGAATGTTGCGCCCACCGCCGACGTTTGCTTGAAATTCCGGCGCGCCGTCGATAAAGGTTTTGTTCGAAGGGGCCAGGTCGGCGGAGCCGCCGATAAGGGTCGGTAGGACTTCGGCAACAGCGTTCAATACCCGGCCGGATGCCGCCCGTGTGGCAAGGGGGCCGTCCGAAGGTGAGAATTTAGGCAGACCGGCATCCCAGCCGTCGGGGATAAAACCACTGACGGCGTTCACCCACCGGTCGGCCAGGTCGGGATAGGTCTTGGTATAGCTCTTGAATTTCTTCTGCCACTCGGCTTCGGCCTGCTCTCCTTTAGCGGTGCACTCACGACATTTTTCGAGTACTTCAATGGGAACGCAGAACTCTTCGTCCTTCGAACATCCCAGACATTCTTTGGTCAGGCAAACCTCAGCGGCACCCAAGGGGGCGCCGTGAGCCTCGGCCGACCCCTGTTTGTTCGGGCTGCCGTAGGCGATTTCCGTCCGCAAGACGATCAAGGAGGGCTGCGTGGTTTCGTCCCCGGCTTCCCGCAGTGCTGCCTCGATAGCCGCAAGGTCATTGCCGTCACTGATGGTGAGCACTTGCCAGTTATACGCTTTGAAGCGCCGGGCAACGTCTTCGGTGAACGTGATCGCCGTGCTGCCCTCGATGGAGATGCGGTTGTCGTCATAGATGCAGATCAACCTGGACAGTCCCAGGTGGCCCGCCAGAGAGGCAGCTTCGGAGGTGATTCCTTCCATCATGTCCCCGTCACCACACATAACATAAATATTATGGTCGACAATTTCCGCACCCTTGCGGTTGAAAACAGCTGCCAGGTGACGCTCGGCGACCGCCATGCCCACGGCATTCGCGAATCCCTGGCCAAGCGGGCCGGTGGTCGTCTCGACGCCGGGCGTCAGTCCGAATTCAGGATGGCCGGGCGTCCTGCTGCCCATCTGGCGAAAAGATTTCATGTCATCGAGGCTCAGGTCGTAGCCGGTCAAGTAAAGCAGGCTGTAGAGGAGCATCGAGGCGTGGCCGCCGGAAAGGACGAAGCGATCCCTGTCCAGCCAGTCAGGGTTTTTGGGATTGTGTTTCATGATGCGGGTGAACAGCACATAGGCGGCCGGAGCGAGCCCCATCGGAGCGCCGGGGTGTCCCGAATTGGCCTTCTGGATCGCATCTATCGCAAGCGTCCGCACGGTATTGACACACAGCGTGTCGAGGTCCAACCGGCTCGTTTTCAGAGCTTCATCCATCTTTAAAGATCCCTCCTTCGGTGGCTAACGTTCGAACGGTTTTTATCATTCAACCACCGTCCAAGGCAAGCAAATTGATGGTTTTTCTATAGCGCTCGCAGGTATTCCGGCTTCAGCCTTATTCTGCCGGCCAGGGCGTCATCGATCAGTTTCAGCGTGGCTTCGCGGTCCCGCGGCAATCGGGCCCTGATCGGAAGGTAGTTGGAAGCATGGTTGGCGTGAAACAGGCCCCGGCTCAGGTGGGTGTGCTCGACCATGGTTCGCAGTTCCTGCAGCATATCGATCGGTTCGAGCATTTCGAAACGACCGGATTCGAAATCATGACACAGCGGTGTGCCGGGTATCAGCATGAGACTGAGGGCACCGACATATTCCGGATCGATGGCCGTTAGGACCCGTCCGGTTTCACGGGCATGGATTGCGGAGCGTTCACGGCCGGCGATGCCGAGCAGGACCGTGATCGATATCTTCAAACCGGTGCTTCGCGCCTTGCGGCCCATATCGATCATCTGTGTGGCAGTGGCGCCCTTGTTGATGTTCTTCAGGGTAACGTCATCCCCGGTTTCAAGGCCCATATAGGCGATTCCAAGGCCGTGGGCCTTGAGTTCTTCCAGCTCTTCGATGCTCTTCATCTTCAGGCTTTTGGCATTGGCGTAAAGTCCCACCCGCGTCACCCAAGGCAGCTGTTTCTCGATTTCCAGCAGGATGCCGAGGAGCCGATTGTGCGGAAGGATCAAAGCATCGCCGTCACAAAGGAACACGCGGCGTTGTTGCCGGCAATACTGCGCCGCAAAGGCGATGTCGTCCATGATGACATCATCGGATTTGATCCGGAACCGCTCTCCGCGGTAAGTTCCGCAGAAGGTACACTTGTTGCGCGAGCAACCGATAGTGACCTGTAAAAGAATGCTGTTGGCTTCACTCGGTGGCCGGATAATATTGCCTTCGTAGTGCATTTGCACGCCTCCTTTCAAGGCATCGTCAGGTGTGAACGCATTCTTTCTTGACGGCGTCGTTTTTGATAAACTCATAGAAGCTTCCCGTATAGGAGCACTGGATGATCTCTTTGATCTTGCGAATAAGGTATTCGCTGGTTGCGGCCTCACCGTCGATTTTCAGGCGAAATGCCAGCAGCCGCCGTAGGTTTTTATCCGATTTGTCCTTATCCGGCACCATCCGTATGACTCTTTGGAGCATGACTTGAAGGGGACCTTCCTGATCTTCCAGGCTAATGATTTTATTTGTCATGGGAATATCCTTATGGATTTAAAACTTTTGCCTTTGTAACTTAATCGCTTTTTGACATTTTTCAACCAGCTGAGCTTTTCTATTATTTTGAATCGTTTGCCTCTGAAATGGTATGAATATGATGTTGAGTTTAGAGGTCCTAAATGGTAAATAGTGTCAGTCCATAAATGGTTTTTTTCCACACAAACAGTGACGAATCTGGAGACAGACCTATGAGAGAAGAACGACCCGAGCCTTCTGAAGCGGAGGCAGCGACTGATGACAGCGATTGGGATCGGCGAATTCTTTGCAGCGACGGCAACTGCATCGGAGTGATCGGTCCGGATGGCCGCTGCAAGGAGTGTGGGAAATCTTATGAAGGCGAGCTTCCGGAGGACGAATCGAGCGATTCGGAGGCATCGGATACTTTACCGGTGGCCGATAAACCCGAAGAAAAATCCGTGGCAAATGAGTCGGCCCCGGTACAAGCGGATGATGTCCCCGACGATTCCACCTTCGATGATAGTGATTGGGATCGGCGCGTCCTTTGCAGTGACGGTAACTGCATTGGCGTGATCGGTCCGGATGGCCGCTGCACCGAGTGCGGGAAACCATACGATCCAAGCGCCGCGGAATAGAGCGCTCGGGATTGTCAGTACAGGCCGGTTTTCATCGTCACGCTTCAGTCGGGTAAGGTAGACCACTTATAATGTTGCTTGGCATTCCCGTCCCGGCATTGATCAAAAGCATTTTTAATCGCCATCGACAGTGTCGTCCCCCAGGAAGTGGAGGTAACTCTCCAAGCGGCACCGGTTGAGGCCCCGCAGAAATCGAAGCGCCCGGCTTACGATGAAACCGGACCCTGACCGCGTCGCCGGGAATGGGAAATAAAAAAAGGCAGCGCCTCCCTCTGCGTTGGGAAGTAACTGCCTTTTATGGCGGGATCGACGCCGGTGCTCGCTTTTTTTAAACGGCGTCTCTTAGTTTCTTTCCAGGCTTGAATTTAACGACGTTGCGGGCCTTGATTTTAAGGATTTCGCCTGTTTGCGGATTGCGGCCTTTACGGGCTTTGCGGCGCGATTTCTGGAAGGTACCAAAACCAACCAACGTTACCTTACCGTCTTTTTTCTTCAACGTTTTGGTGACGCCGTCCACGAATGAATCGAGCGCTTTGCCCGCCGCCACTTTGGAAATGTCGGCTTCCTTTGCCATTTTTTCGATCAGTTCTGCCTTTGTCATCTGTTTCCCCCTTTTTTTGGTTCCAGGTTTATGCCCTATAAACCCAATGTTTAAAGAAATTTACTACAATTTAAAAGCAAAGTCAACATCTAAATGCCTATAAAATAAGGTTCTATGAGAAGAAATTGGTGAAAATGCGCTTTGCTGGGCCAAATAGAGGCAGTCGATTTATTAAATGAGGTCGAGACAGAACTCAATCATTACGCATCTTCCAGTTATTACGATCTTTTTGGTGCGTTTTAATCCTGCTGAAAGAGACGGCGGTTGGTTCGATTTAGTAGGACCAGCTGTTTGAGGTGGTTAGCGGGCCTCGGTCCATGCCTTGGTACACATACAACGATCTTCTTCGAGGATTTCAACCGGCAGTGCCACGAACTTGAGAGGGACAGCTATGCGGGTGCAAACGACCGATGTTTTTAAGCGGCGCTTGGAAACCGGCGGGGGAGTCGAATATAAAAGGTCGTTCCTAGACCGGGTAGGGAGTCGACGGTGATGCGGCCGCCGTGTTTCTGGACGGTCTTGTTGGCGATAAACAGTCCCAGCCCGGTTCCTTTGCTGCCCTTGGTGGTGTAGAACATGGTGAACATATTTTTGATCTGGTTTTCATTCATTCCGCTGCCGTTGTCGATGACATCAAATTGAACATCGTTGTCTTTGCGACTGACCCGGAACGTGATCTGGTAGGTTTTGTCGGATCGATCCTCGATGCAGGCCTCCATGGCGTTTTCGAGGATATTGATCAGGGTTGACCGCACCAGGTCCGGATCGATTTCGATCTCGCCAAGGTCCGGTTCGAATTCGCAGTGAAAGGTGATGTTGGCTCCGCGGATTTTCTGATCCACGTTGGCCGCGACGTCGGTGGCGAATTGTTCGATATTCGTCTGCTTGATCTCCAGCTTTCTTTCCTTCGTATAGAAAAGGATATTCTGGACCTGTTTGCGGATGCGCTCCACCATTAGCTTGGCCACCTCCAGTCCTTCTTCAATCCGGCCGGGCCGGTCGCGGTAGAAACCGGTATCGATCAGGTAGAGACCGGCATCCATTCCGGTGAGGCAGCCTTTCAAATCATGTGAGATGGTGCCGATCATCATTCCAAGCGATGACAGGTTGTCCTGCAGTTGCCTTAGCCGCGTGACATCGGTGAATGTGATCAGTATCTGGATGAGCTTGCCGGCCAGGGTTTTTATCGGCGCCGTGCCGGCCGTCATATTATACTGCACACCATTGCGATCGGTCAGGACCAGGTCACCCTGGTGGGGCATTCCGTCTTTAACCGTCTGGGTGATGGGGTCTCTGAAGACCGGGAATCTGCCGGGCCTGAGGACATCGAAGAAATTCTGGCCGACCGGTTGGCCGAAATCTTCCTTGAAGCGCCGGTTGATGGCGGTGATGCGCAGGTGGGCGTCCACCACGACGATTTGGATCGGGACCGAATCGAAGAGCTGTTGGTATCGTTGCTGGGTCGTGCGGACTTCTTCGGCCAGCCGGTCGATCTCTTTGCTGCCGGCAAAAATTTCCAGCACGAGGACCGCTTCACCATCGTCGTTGAAAATCGGGGCCGTATGAACAACTACCGGTACTTTAGCGCCGCTTTTATAGCGCACCAGGGCCCGCGTTTCCATGATATCCTCATCCCGAAGGGTGCGGGCCACCGGGCAGTTTTCGCGGGTGGCCCGCTTGCCGCTGTATATCTCCCAGCTGTTTCCGTGAATCCGGTAGCCGAGATTGCGGATGTAGGTGGGGTTGGCCGCCAGAACCTTGCAGTCCGGGCTGTGGATGGATACGAAATACGGCAGCTCGTTGAAGTATTTCACGCCGCCGTGAACATCGTTGGCGACCTGGCCGATGAAGGCCGACATCCGATCGACGATTTGACGTATGGCGAGAAACCGTTCTGTGTCCACCATCTCGGCTGCTCTTTTTTCAGACAGTGTCGTCAGGTTGTCCATCGTCTGTGCGAGCTGGGCTTGAAGGGACAGGACGTTTTCGGCCCGCCGGAGGGCAATGCCCAAGGCGACTGGTCGAACCGGCCGCAGGAGAAAATCGGCAGTAGAGTTTTTCAACCCCTCAGTTGCCAGGTCCAGGCTCTGCGTTCCGCACAGGACGATGATCTGCACGGCCGGATTTTCGGACCTGATACTATCGATCAGTTCCTGACCACCGGGCATATCGAAGTTCACAATGGCTATGGAGGGGCGGAAGTCTCTGAAGCGGCCCATGCCTTCCAGCGCGCTGTCGGCGGAAACCGGCTCAGAGTGTCCTTTCCGAATACTGGCGGCAATCGAATCCCGTTCCTGCTTGTCATCGCTGACAATTAAGAGGGTTTTTTCCATCTTATTCTCTTCCGAATTTCGATGCGGTTCATAAAAAAACTGATTTTATATCATTATTTAACCCGTTTTTTCAATCAATATGTACATTGCTTCGTTTCACCGGGAAACCAATGGGGCACATGGGTGACGTACTAAGGGCTCACTCAAAAATAACTTCACATTTCGGACGCCGATGCATCCCGTCTGGCTGCGTTGCGAAAACTCGGAATATCCAGATATTCCTGCGTTTTCGCGCCTTGCCAGGCGGGCGCCTCAACGCCCAAAATTGCGAAATTATTTTATCGTGAACCCTAAACGGGGGTAGAGTTGAGTTCACTGCCGACAGAATCACTGTTTCCGGCACAGAGTGAAGGGTATCAACGCCCCGTCTGAGACACCCGAATAAAATCAAGGCTCTTTGTGGAAGGTGCATTATAGAAATTTTCTATTTTTAAAATCGTAACAATTAATATTATCGAATTGACATCGCCGAAAAAACCGCATATTTAGGATCGGTCTTCTATATTCAAACACCTTAACAGGACTGCAAGTATGTATCAGTATTTCGGCTTTACCTGAGAGTTGAAGCGATCGCAAGCCGGGTGTGTTGCGCTCAGCGTCAGGCCGAAACACGGGCACGTATCTGACCGATTCAGATTCCTCCCAAACGGTTCAGCCTGACCGACTGGATCGAGCCAGGGGTCACGGTGACGGGCATCCCGTGGTCTTCCAAAGCCTTCGGCCTCGTCTGATAAACGAGGAAGAGGTTCGATTCCCCTTGCCCCCTTCAATCACCAATCACATCCAGGCAATGAAAAAAATACCACCTTCGGCGTGGCCAAGAATCCGTGCATGAGCGCCCTGCTTGAAGAAATATTGGGTCGTCGCATTCTGGTACCGAACGACCCGCAGATGGTGGGTGCCCTGGGAGCAGCGCTTTTGGCTAAAGATTGAGCTTATTAATGAGGAAACTACTCAAAAAAAGGAGGACGGAAGATGCGTATGGGTAAATCGATCCTGGGGCTGACGACAATCATGTTTCTGGTGGCAGGCATTGCCGGTTTTCAAACCGCTTTTGCCGCCGACAATGGATTTCTCTCCAGGTGCGACACCAAAATTGGCGGCACCTTGTCGCGGCTGTTTCGATTCTTTTTACGTGAATCGAAGTAAAAGAATATTGATGACCTGTCACTGCATTTTAACTGTCCCAATATCTCGAAAGGCGATTTCAAATTGTTGGTCGCTATGGTCGTTGACATACGATGACATGTTGCAAAGATTAAGCGATACAGTTTTGCGTTGCATATTTTCCGGCTTGGTCGAGGGTTTCGGAAAGCGGTGCCGGCAGTCTTGCAGCTCTTCGGATCAAAAACCCTGAACCACAGCGGCGTCGCAACCTTGGACCGAGCTTCATATATATAAAGGATACGGGTCAACGATTAATCGACTTTGGATTTTACGGCATCGGGATTCCGGCATTGCACGCGACCGGTATTGAAAGCTATATATAAAATTTCGAGAAGCGCATAACCGAGGGTTTCTATCGATGGAGTTTCTATTTGTTTGTCCGGAAGAAAATCGGTCCTTCGAAAGCGCCGATTTCAGAATCGTTGACAACCGCGGCGTTACAACCGA
>JBATHN010000536.1:0-1976 GCA_049666885.1 Desulfobacterales bacterium | reverse complement strand
GCTACAAAGTCGTGCTGGTCAACTCCAATCCGGCCACCATCATGACCGATCCGGGCATGGCGGATGTCACATACATCGAGCCGCTGAATGTAAATGTGCTTACCGAGATTATCGAGCGCGAACGCCCAGACGCCCTGCTGCCGAATCTGGGCGGGCAGTCCGGGCTGAACCTGGCCTCGGAACTTTACCGAAAGGGGGTTCTCGACACCTACGGCGTGAAGGTCATCGGCGTCGGCATGGACGCCATCGAGCGCGGCGAAGATCGCCTGGCCTTCAAGGAAACCATGCAGCGGCTGAAAATCGAGATGCCGCGGAGCCGGACGGTCGAGGATGTGGCGGATGCCGAAAAAGTGGCCGAAGAGCTAGGCTATCCGGTGGTGATTCGGCCGGCCTACACCATGGGCGGAACCGGCGGTGGGTTGGTATACAACGTCGAAGAGCTGCGAACGGTGGCATCCCGCGGACTGGTGGCGAGCCTTGTACACCAGGTGTTGGTGGAAGAGTCGGTTCTGGGCTGGGAGGAGCTCGAGCTGGAGGTGGTCCGTGACGCCAAGAACCAAATGATCACCGTCTGCTTTATCGAGAACGTCGATTCCATGGGCATTCACACCGGCGACAGTTTCTGCACGGCGCCCATGCTCACCATTGCTCCCGAACTTCAGAAGCGGCTTCAGCAGCACGCCTACGACATCGTGGAGGCCATCCAGGTTATCGGTGGTACCAACATCCAATTTGCCCACGACCCCGAAACCGGACGGGTGGTGGTGATCGAAATCAACCCCCGCACCTCCCGGTCTTCGGCCCTTGCGTCCAAGGCCACCGGTTTTCCGATTGCCCGGGTGTCGTCTCTGCTGGCCGGCGGTCAGACCTTGGACGAAATCCCCTATTGGCGGGACGGGACCCTGGAAAAATACACGCCTTCAGGCGACTACGTCGTCGTGAAGTTCGCCCGCTGGGCCTTCGAAAAGTTCGAGGGGGTAGCGGACGTTCTCGGCACCCAGATGCGGGCCGTCGGTGAGGTGATGAGCATCGGCAAGACTTACAAAGAAGCCTTCCAGAAGGCCGTCCGCAGCCTGGAAACCAATCGCTATGGGCTGGGTTTTGCCCGCAACTTTCATCAGATGCCCCTCGAAAAACTGCTCGGTGCCCTGGGTTCCCCCAGCAGCGAACGCCACTTCCAGATGTACGAAGCGCTGCGCAAGAGCGCGGACATCCAGGCCCTCCACCGGATTACCCACATCAAGCCGTGGTTCATCGAACAGATGAAGGAACTGGTAGCCCTCGAAGAAGAAATTCTGACCTACCGGGGCGGCCGGCTGCCCGACAGGCTGTTGGAGCAGGCCAAGAAGGACGGGTTCGCAGACCGCTACCTGGCCCGACTGATCGGCTGCCGTGAGATCGAAATCCGTGATCAGCGCCGCGCCCTGAGTGTTGTGGAAGCCTGGGAACCGGTTCCGGTAAGCGGAGTGGACGAGGCCGCTTACTACTACTCCACCTACAACGCCCCGGACCGGGTCGAGGTCAGCGACCGTCGTAAGATCATGGTGCTGGGCGGCGGCCCCAACCGCATCGGGCAGGGAATCGAGTTCGACTACTGCTGCGTGCACGCCGCCCTCGCCATTCGGGATGCAGGGTTCGAATCGATCATGGTCAACTGCAACCCCGAAACCGTCTCGACCGACTACGACACTTCCGACAAACTCTACTTCGAACCGCTGACGGTGGAAGACGTGTTAAGCATTCACGAAAAGGAGCGGCCTGAGGGCGTTATCGTCCAGTTCGGCGGTCAGACCCCGCTGAACATCGCCGCCGAACTCGCCGCGGCAGGCGTCACCATCCTGGGCACTTCTCCGGACACCATCGACCTGGCCGAGGACCGCGACCGCTTTCGCCGTATCATGCGCGAGCTGGGCATCCCACAGCCGGATTCGGGCATGGCCGGCAACATCCACGAGGCCCAGGAGATCGCCCGTACC
>JBATHN010000535.1:0-2836 GCA_049666885.1 Desulfobacterales bacterium | reverse complement strand
CAAGGACAAATTGCTCTACGGCAAAACTATCACCGTCATTGAGCAGGAATGCGTCAATGCGGAATGGGCATTGAAAAAAGTGGTGTCCCATTTGAAGTCGATTTTTCAGGAAATGGAGGATCCCTATCTAAGAGAACGGGCGTCGGACGTCGTTAATTTGGCGGATCGAATCATGCGCAACCTGGTTGGCGCCAAGCAGCTCAATATCGGTAAGATCGAAAAGAGGGTCATACTGGTGGCCCGGGATTTGTCACCAGCCGAAACCAGCCAGATCCGTCTGGAAAAGATCAAGGGATTTATCACCGACAGGGGCGGCAAGGCCTCGCATACCGGAATCATTGCCCGCACACTTGAAATTCCGGCCGTTGTCGCGACGGGAAATGCCACTGCAACAATCAATAACGACGATCTCATCATACTGGATGGGATTACCGGCACCGTCATCATCCATCCCAGTGAAAAAACGCTGGTTAAATACGAACAAAGACGTATGCGGTACGAACGTCAAAAGGCAGCCATCAACCGCCGCAGCCGTCTGCCGGTTGAAACGCTCGACGGACAGAGCGTCAAGGTGTTGGGAAACATCGAACTCTCGGAAGAGGTGGCGTCGGTAATCAATTACGGTGGTGACGGCATCGGTCTCTACCGGACCGAGTTTCAGTACATGAGCCGACCCCGTTTTCCCGACGAGGACGAACTCTACGACAAGTACTCCGACGTGGTTCAGGTGATGGCACCCAAGCCGGTGACAATTCGGACGCTCGACATCAACGGGGACAAGGCCGTTTCAGCCGAGAACGGTTTCAGTGAGGCCAATCCGGCCCTCGGGCTGCGTGGAATCCGCTACTGCCTTAAGCGGCCGGAGGTTTTCCGCACCCAACTGCGCGCCATATTGCGGGCTGCAGTGTTTGGCAATGTACGAATCATGTTTCCGATGGTCGCCACCCAACGGGAGGTCATACAGGGTAAGGAAGCCTTGAAGGAAGCGGCAGGCTCACTGGCGCAGGAAGGTATTCCTTTCAATGAAAAAATCGAGATCGGCGTCTTGATTGAAATCCCCTCGGCGGTCATCATGGCAGACGCTATAGCCGAAGAAGCCGACTTCTTCAGTATCGGTACCAACGATCTGATCCAGTATACCCTGGCGATCGATCGCACCAACAAGAATGTCGCCCATCTGTTCCGACCGCTCGACCCGGCCATATTGCGAATGCTGAAGCACATCACGGATGTTGCCCATCAAAAAAACATCAAGGTGTCTATCTGCGGTGAAATGGCCAGCTATCCCATCCACATTCCGATTCTACTGGGACTCGGAATGGACGAAATGAGCATGAACCCCCAGGCAATTCCGACCATAAAGCAGATGATTCGCTCGATTAAAATCTGCGATACCAAACCCCTGGTGGAAGAAGCTCTTAAACTGAGGTCTGCAGAAAAGGTTTTCGCATTGCTGCGCGATACCTATGGCGACGTATTATCGGAATTTAATCGGACCGACGACGGTGCCGACAAAGTTTTTAAAGAAAAAATCAGCAGTAAAGGCGCCAAGCGGAGAGCGTAGAGCACTGAATCGATGCTTGCCTCGTTTTGTCGGCAAATAGTGCAAGTACCCCTAAAACGTCGAAATGGAAGACCGTTTGGAAAAAGGACCCAAGAAAAACATTACCGAAAACCGCAAGGCCCGGCACGATTATCATATCGAAGAGGTTTTCGAAGCCGGCTTGGTCCTTAAGGGAACCGAGGTAAAGTCCTTGCGCCAGGGACGGGTCAACTTGAAAGATTCTTATGCCAGGATCAAGAACGGGGAAGTTTACGTCTACCAGATGCACATCAGTCCCTACAAATATGCCTACTACGACAATCACGACCCCCTGCGCCCCCGCAAACTGTTGCTGCATAAACGCGAGATTAAACGCCTCTACGGTAAGGTGAACGAGCAGGGGTCGACCCTGGTGCCCCTACAGCTTTATTTCAAGGACGGCAAGGTCAAAATGTCCCTGGCATTGGCAAAGGGCAAAAGGAAATACGACAAACGCGAATCCATCCGCCGCCGCGAAGGACAGCGCGAAATGGATCGGGTCCGCAAGCAATACACCAGCCGCTATTAAGGCAAGGCTCGGTCATCTGCAACCAGTTGGGAAAAACCGCTTCTTGTCACCCTCTTCTCCTGTTTCATGTTTCCCGCCTTTATAAAGGCATCGGCACCATCTCGACATAGACCATAGCCGAGGAAATCGTTTCGCGGTTTTTGATACCATATGTGGTATAGGTAAAATTTCCCTCTACCACAGCGGGTAGAGACCTCACAGGGCGGTATCGAATGACCATTCGGCTTGAAAACCTGATTTGAGGGATTCTCAACCCCAACGTTGCAAAAGTCGGAGGGCTTCAGGGTCAAGCTGTAAATTCCTACCGCAATCCCTTGACAACGCAGGATCTGAAATCCTCCGGCTTTCCCGCAGAGTAAACAAAATGGCAAAATCGATACCATCCCTCGAATTCACCAGTGGGTGATATCCCAAAATTAGTGGTTTTGCTTTCATATTGATTATAATTACGAAACATTAGCTATCCTTTGCCATTTTGTTTATGCATCTATGGGGTCAAGTTGGCCTCGGTGGTCGGGTGATGCTCTCCAGAGAAAAGAACGGCTCGACACCGTCCAGCCACGGTTTTTTGGAAATAAAACCTTTGAACCGTGAACCCTCGTATGAAACTACGCCAAAATGGCATAGTTTCTTTATCGATCATACTGGCCGCTTTTCAGGCCAGCGGCTGGGCTGAACCTGGAACCGATCAGTTTAGGTTAAACTCTTATTTTCATACCATATGT
>JBATHN010000534.1:0-6176 GCA_049666885.1 Desulfobacterales bacterium | reverse complement strand
CGTTCAGGTTCAGTGGTTTTTGGGTTTTGGCGTCGGCAATGACAAAAGTGACGTCGGCATCGGCGATCAGTCCACCGGCTCCCTTTTCAATGATTTCCTGGCGCAGGACGCCGCTGGTGTTGCCGATTTTCGACAGGCGGGTTTGGATATCGAGCACATCTCCGAGCGATGACGGCTGCCGGTAATTGATGTTGATGTTGACCACGAAGAAGGTCACGCCTTTCAGCCGGTAAAAGAATCCGGGGTTCCCGTCGAAAAAGGCCCAGCGGCCTTCCTCTAAGAATTCCAGGTACCGGGCGTTGTTCACATGGCGGAACATGTCGAGGTGGTATCCGCGGATCTTGATTTCGGTATGAACCATCATGATGCGATTCCTTTCCTTGTCGCTATATAACTTCGGGTCTCCGAGTCGTCATCCGGCGGTGATTTAGGGCATCTTCAGTCGCTGCACCTCCGCCAGGATTTTCGGCTGGCAGCACTTCGGGAGTTGGCAACTCTCTTTTTCCCTCATCCGAAATTTCGTGTCAAATTAAAAACTCGAACGGAATCAGTGACAGCCCTGACCTGGACATTTCAGAATGTGTGCTTACATATAAAACCTATATCTATGAAATTTATGCGAACCAAAGAGGTTGCTCAATATTGGATACCGTCACACAAATAGCCCTGGGCGCAGCCGTAGGCGAGGCGACATTGGGGCGACAGGTCGGCCGGAGGGCCATATTGTGGGGAGGCATATGCGGCCTTTTCCCCGACTTGGACGTGCTGGTGCCGCTCGGGGATGCCGTTAAGAATTTTACATATCACCGCGGACCGAGCCATTCGCTTTTTGTTTTGGCGGCGCTGACGCCATTGTTTGTCTATGTGATCCTCAAGCTGTATCCGCAGACGGCTCGCTTCCGGATCAGATGGTGTGCCCTGGTCTATCTCGCGTTTGCTACCCACGTGCTTCTGGATTGTCTTACCGTATACGGGACTCAGATTTTGTGGCCGTTGAGCACCCCGCCCGTCATGTGGTCGACCATTTTTATTATCGATCCGGCTTATTCCATACCCTTGTTCATCGGTGTGCTGGCCGCTTTGATCCTGAGCCGTAAAGCAAAACTGGGCCATGCCGTCAACACGGCCTGTTTGATCTTGAGCACCGGTTACCTGATCTGGAGTGCCGGTGCGAAGCAATTCGTCAACAACGCGGCCTACGAATCCCTGACGCGACAGAACATCGACTATGAACGGGTCCTTACAGTCCCCGCCCCGTTCAATACTCTTCTCTGGCGGGTCCTGGTCATGGACGCTGGTGGTTATTACGAGGGGTTTTATTCACTGTTGGACGACAGCCGGGCCATCCGGTTCGACTACTACCCCAACGATAGCAAGTTGCTCGATGGCCTCGATCGACACTGGCCGGTCGAGCGCCTGAAATGGTTTACCCACGGGTTTTATTCGGTAGATCGCCAGGGAAGCGACATTGTCATAACGGACCTCAGAATGGGGCTGGAACCGAACTATGTCTTCAGCTTCAAGGTGGCGCAGTTGGGTAACCCACATGCCATTTTGTCCAAAAGCGAGCGGGTTTTTGGAGAACGCGGATGGGAGCAGTTGAATTGGGTCTGGCAGCGAATCTGGACCGACGACCCCAAGGTCGCCCGCTACCGGGATAACCAAAGCTCGATATAGCCGAAATGAAAAAACGCAAATCTGGAACCAACACTCGTCGGAATCCAAAAAAAATCAACTTGGCGTTGCAGGGCGGCGGTGCCCACGGGGCGTATACCTGGGGCGTGTTGGACCGTCTGATCGAATCAGAGCGCATCGAGATCAACGCGATCAGCGGCACCAGCGCCGGGGCCATGAATGCGGTGGTGCTGGCTGACGGGCTAATGGTCGGCGGAAAAACGGGCGCTCGCAATGCGCTGCGTCAGTTCTGGAAAGCAGTCAATCAGGCAGCCGCTTTCAGCCCCATGCGGCGCACGCCTTACGATACATTGACCGGCAACTGGAACCTGGACTACTCCGCAGGATACCTGTTTTTCGATATCTTCAGCAGAATGGCGTCACCGTACCAGCTCAATCCCCTGAACCTGAACCCCTTGCGGGATCTGCTGGTAGACCAGGTTGATTTCGAAAGGGTGCGCAGCTGTGACAAACTGAAACTGTTTATCAGCGCCACCAGTGTGCGAAACGGTCAGGTCAAGGTGTTCGAGCGCGGCAGCTTGACAGTAGACGCCGTCATGGCTTCCGCCGGCCTGCCACAGATCTTTCAAGCCGTGAACGTAGACGGCGAAGATTACTGGGACGGCGGGTACGCCGGCAATCCGGTTCTCTATCCCTTCGCCTATCACAGTGACTCGCATGACATCGTCATCGTGCAGATCAATCCTTTGAGTTGTCAGGATACACCCCGTGCGGCCCGTGATATCCTCAACAGGGTCAATGAAATCACATTCAACGCGAGCTTGTTGCACGAGCTCAGGGCCATCGATTTTGTTGCAAGAATGCTGGATGAAGGCAGTCTGGACCCAGAACGGTATCGCAAGATGCTAATTCATATCATCGCCGACGACAAAGGTTTTCAAAACCTGAATGCGTCCAGCAAAATGAACACCGAGTGGGAATTTCTCGACCATCTTCACAATTTGGGCTATCGGGCTGCTGACGATTGGCTGGCAGTCAACTTCGAGCAGCTCGGGAAACGGTCTTCCGTCAATGTCCGCGGGCTGCTGCATGGATGCCCCCGTGGCTGAATCCACACCTTCGATTTATGATGATCGAAGGGACGGTAAAATAGGGCGCCACCGCTTCTTGAATCCGAGCATCGAAAGGTAAATGCAGCTGTCCGGATAGGCTTCGTGCAGCGTTTTCAGATTCGATACCGGGTCGTATTCTGTGGTCTTTTCATTGCCGGTTTTCCGCACACTCCTGAACAGCAATTCCAAATTCTTCGACATCCACGCCTCGATCACAACCGGTATCCCATAACCGAACAAAGCGTCGACATTCGGATCTTTTCCGATGACGGGTTGCGTGATGACAAAATGTGCCCCGGCGGCTATTTTTTCAGTCAATCGATTTAATTCGAATGGCATCGGGCTGTACTGGTTATACGCACAACCGGTTGTAAACTTTCCCTGGTATTTTGCGTTGATGTAACGAAGAAGATCGATGGAAGTGGCCACATTTTTGTTTCCGCCAATACTTTTGGGATCGAGCTTGGGTAGTTGGGGACCGCCGTCGCCCCTAACGATGAGCAAATTCGTCACACCGAGATTCACTGCTTTCGTCAACAGCCGATCGAGTTCTGCTTTTGTGTGAAACGTGTTTAAATTCATTACGGTCTTATCCGCTTCCACGGGTAGACCTAGCTGTTCGATCATTTCCAGCAGGCTGAATCTGGGTTGTCCCATCGGATTATCCGGAACAGAAAGCCCTGAACCGGAATCGAGAACACGGTGGTACCTTTCGGCAAAAAGGTTGATTTTGTCTTTCGCTTCGACCAGATCGGTCCGTTTCGGCGTTAGAATTTCGACAAGGTAAGCGCTGGTAAACATCCACACCTCCTATAGAGTGAAAAATCGGTTCCTGGCCGTAACGTATGACACTTATCGTTGCCATTCTGGCGTAGTTTCATACCAGCTGTTTAAGGGCTTTTCAACCCAGAATCCTCATATGAAAATCAGCGGTGCTATACCCAATTGAAAGGGAATTTTTAAAAAAAACGTCCCGGGCATCGAGGTATGCGGAAATGTCAAATTACAAGCACCAAATTCCAAATAAATCCCAAATCTCAATATCCAATGACCCAAACAGGTTTGTCATTTTGAATTTTGGTCATTGTGATTTATTTGGTATTTGTTATTTATGATTTGGAATTTTTCACGAAAGCTTAAAAGTTTCCTCTTCGAACAAACTGGAGGCGGCAGCCAGCGGCTGTGCTGAACCCTTAACCTATCTCATTGTTTTTGGTGAACCCATGGCGGGATACCTCTATTTGGCAACGTCGATAGGACTGTTCATTATCAAGCCGGCAAGTGGCCCTTGGAATATCGTCGGGCACACCTTAACCGATAAATCTTTGAATAGTATCGTCGCATACGAGGGTGTCGTTCTGGCCGGAACCGCTGAAGGCATCTGGCGCTCTTCCGATAACGGCCGATCCTGGATCGAGGCCAATGAGACCCTCGCCATCCGGCATGTACGCTGGATGGCCGGTTCAACGGATACCCCTTCGATCATTTTCGTCGGTACCGAACCCGCGGGTATTTTCGTGTCAAGGGATAACGGAAAGACGTGGTACCAAAACGCGGAGGTCGGAGAACTGCGTGATAAAAACGGCTGGTTCCTGCCGTATTCGCCGGAAGCGGGCTGCGTGCGGGGCTTTGCCATTGCCGAATCCGGCCCACATAAAGCCCGGGTCTATGCGGCCGTCGAAGTGGGTGGTGTTTTGCTTTCCGACGATGGCGGCCAAATATGGCATCTGGCAGAAGGCAGCGACGGAAAACCGGACCTGAACCGAGTGTCGGGCGCTATGATACATCCGGATGTGCATTCAATATCGGTCCATCCCTCTACATCCGACCTCGTCACCGCTCCCACAGGCGGAGGGCTCTATCGTTCGACAGATGGCGGCAAAACCTGGAATTGCATCTACCGTTGTTACATCCGTGCGGCATGGGTCGACCCGCAGGATGCCCGACACATTATCGCGGGGCCGGCTGACGGTGTGTCGAGAAATGGAAGAATCGAGGAATCACACGATAGTGGGCAGAGCTGGCGGCCGGCATCCGTCGGCATGAATGGTCCTTGGCCGCGGTACATGGTGGAACGCTTTTTCAAGCACGATAAAAATCTGTTTGCAATTTTGTCAAACGGTGAGCTTTGGACACGGTCATCTGGGCAGACCGTTTGGCAGCGCATCCTTGCTGAGGTGTCCGGCATCCAGGCCATGGCGGCGAGCAATTGACCTGACTCATCTCGGTTGTGTTTGCCACCGGCCGAGAGTATGACAGAGGGCGAACTTTAGGCGGCCGTTCGGATCGCAAAAGAAAAAGAGTGGACCGGAATCGACAGATAGCCCCACTCGTGGTGAGCCGATGGAAGATGCTTCTTTTCATCAAATTATCGATCACTTTAACCTTTCACGGAAAGGGTATCGCAAGGTCAGAAAAGGGGTTAAAAAGAGGCTCTCGCATCATATGCAGAGGCTGGGTTGCATAAGCGTCAGAGAATATATCGACGCAGTGTCGCGGGCGCCCGAGATCGAGCAAGAGTGCCGGATGCACCTGACGGTGTCGATCAGCCGGTTTTTCAGGGACAGACGCCTCTGGGACTCGCTCGAAAACACGGAATTGCCAGAATTGATTTCCGCGTTTGAGAGTGTGTTTCGGGTCTGGTCATGCGGGTGTGCGAGAGGCGAGGAGGCCTACAGCTTCAAAATTCTATGGGACCGATTGCGCTGCGCTGTCCCCAAGTTACCAACGCTCGCGCTGTGGGCGACCGACATCAACCCGGCTTACATCGAAATGGCAAAACAGGGGGTTTACGGGATTTCGAGCCTCAAAGAACTGCCGCGGGGGGATATCGAACGTTACTTCGACCAGGCGACCGGAAAACAGCGTTATGTCGTGAAACCTTTTCTCAAAGAGGGGATCAGGTTCGATCACCACGACATTATGAAACATCATCCTCTCGCCTCCCGATTTGAAGTGGTGCTGGTCAGAAACAATCTGTTGACGTATTACCGGAACCCAGAAAAGGATTTAGCGCTGGAGTCGATCTTTGGGACGCTGGTCCCCGGCGGTATGCTGATTATTGGCTCTCACGAGAAACTGCCCGCGGGTTTCGGCGCCATGAAAGCCTCTGCGGATCATCCCTGGACATTTTTCAAGCCGCACACAATTTAAGAAGGTATGTGAGGGGTCGGGTTTTTTTTCGGTTCTTACGGCCTTCTGTTTCCAACAACCAGTGACCCAGTGGGCCGCCGGCGTTTACTTCGGTCTTCTACGGCGCAGAACTCGTCGTCAATCGGGTCTAACCCCGTCGCAGAGTAAATTTTTATCTTCACACCCGTATTCTTAAGACCCTGCCGATCTTCAACGAAAAATGCATACTGTAACTAAATCAATGTCTGCTACTCACTACTTTTAGTCAAATCGAGCCTCTAAATTTTATAATTCCCT
>JBATHN010000533.1:0-6318 GCA_049666885.1 Desulfobacterales bacterium | reverse complement strand
GAGTTCAACCAGGGGCCTCTTGTCTTTTTTGGGGAAGGCTCCCTTTTTTTGAATGCATTTTTACGGTCTTTGACTCGAGCGATGCTGAAACGAACCCTGGACAGATAAGGTCGTACTGCCGTTCTTCTAATTTCACGCACTCCCGGCCTGAGTGCAGAAAGAATATAGGATTGAAATGGCAATTGTGGTAGAGATAATGGAGATGTTGAAGACAGGGTCGTCCAGTCGAATCGAAATAAGTACCTATAAATTCTTAAATAATTGAAAAAGGAGATGCTCCGGATGTACTTTTTCAACTATCCATCGACCGCCATTGTGGTTACGCACGCCCTGATCGTTGTCGCAATCACCGTCCGCGTGATCATGCGGCGCCCCGCGACGGGTGTCGCGTTGGCATGGCTCTTCCTGGTGGCACTGCTCCCTTTTGTCGGCGCTCTCATCTATTTTCTGATCGGCGAGCGGCGGATCGGCCGCAAGCGACAGCGAGGAATCGGCACTTTGCGGACCGACTTCAGGAAAATCTCCGATGCCGTGATCCGGGAAGGCCTCACGGACGTCGACTGGTCGCGTCACGCACCGGCCGCACGTGGCATAGACCGGCTCGGGCAACAAACCGTGGGCAGCCTCACCGTCCACGGCAGCAGTCTTCAGTTGTTTTCCGACACCCAGGAAGTACTCCACACCATCGCCCGGGAAGTGGATCAGGCTGAGTCCAGCATACTGATGGCGTTTTACATCTGGAACGAGGGCGGAACGGCCGACGAGGTCCTGGAAGCCGTCATCCGGGCCGCTGAAAGAGGCGTTATTTGCCGTCTGCTGGTGGATGCACTCGGCGCCGTGTCCTGGTGGAAAGGCCGGCAACCGCAGCGGCTCAGAGACGCCGGCGTCCATTTACGGGCCGCCCTGCCGGTCGGCGTCTTCCGGACTCTTTTCGGCCGCACCGATCTGCGTCTGCACCGGAAGATCGTCGTCGTCGACGACAAGACGGCTTGGACGGGCAGCATGAATCTCGTGGACCCGCGTTTCTTTAAGCAGGAGTCAGGTGTCGGTGAGTGGGTCGATGCCATGGTTCGCGTCCAGGGGGCCGTCGTTGCTTCGCTCGCCGCCACCGTGATCGGCGACTGGACACTCGAGACTGGCGAGCCACTTCGTGATCTCATCGAGAGTTCCGGCCTCCATCTGGTTGAACCGCAGGGTTCAGCGGACATCCAGGTCGTCCCGTCGGGTCCGGGGCAAACGGGCGACGGACTGCTTCAGATGTTGCTGGCGCTGATCAACGCCGCCCGTGAAGAGTTGGTGCTCACCACCCCTTATTTGGCCCCGGACGACGCATTGATTTATGCGCTGCGCGGCGCGGCAGGCCGCGGCGTCAAGGTAACGCTGATCGTACCGCAGAAAGTCGACTCCTTCCTCACCCGCTACGCCAGCCGCTCCTACTACGACGAACTCCTCGAGATCGGCGTTGAAATCTACCTGTATCGCAGCGGCTTGTTGCACACGAAATCGATCACTGTCGACGGAACAATGTCGATGTTCGGAACAGTAAATCTGGACATGCGAAGTCTTTGGATCAACTACGAAGTGTCGCTCATTGTCTACGAGCCCACGTTTGCCGTTGAACTGCGTGCTTTGCAACAGTGCTACATCGACGATTCAGACCGGCTCGACCCGGCGGTCTGGGGTAACCGAAAATTCGGCCCGCGTTTCCTCGAAAACACGCTGCGTCTGGTGAGCCCCCTCCTCTAAACGAACTCAGTATTTGCAAAAAAAATTGACGGCAAGAAACGGATAGCCCCTTCGGCAGGCAAGCCTTATGATGACAGCAGAAGTGACAAATTCTCTGCGCCAACTTTGAATGACTCGTTAAAAGTCGCATGTCCGACGGTTTCGTAAAAAGTTCGAGATCAAGGCTTGCGAATCCCGAGGAATGAGGAGTACTTAGCGTACGCCGCAGTGACGAGGGGTGACGTTTAATGCAGATATCGGACCTTTTACGAAACCGTCACCTTTGTTCGAGTCGAAAAAGATGTAGATATTGTAATAGAAAGGGGGCATCTATGAAAAGCCGGAATGATGTTGCCTATACAACCGATCAGGCACGCTGGGAAGCACTCGTTCGGCGCGATCTGAATGCAAACGGGGCCTTCGTGTACGGGGTCCTGACGACTCTCGTATATTGCCGTCCGGCCTGTGCGTCGCGGCTGCCCAATTATGAGAATGTTCGCTTCTTCGATACCTGCAAACAAGCCGAGCAAGCCGGTTTCCGCCCCTGCAAACGCTGCCATCCGACATCGGCGGCCGGACATGCCGGACATTCGGCTGCCATCATCAAGGCCTGCCATATCGTCGAGACCCGTGAAGAACATGTGCCGCTCAAAAAGCTGGCAAATGAAGTCGGTTTGAGCCCTTTTCATTTCCAACGGCTATTTAAAAATATTGTCGGCGTAACACCCAAGCAATACGCCATGGAGATACGCTTGAAACAGGTTCGCTCGGGGTTGCAAACGGATGTGTCCGTGACGGAAGCGATCTACGCGGCGGGCTTCGCGTCGAGCAGTCGCTTCTATGAAAACGTCGGTACCGCTCTTGGAATGAAGCCCTCCGAGTACCGAAGGGGAGCCGTGGGAATCAGCATCCGGTTTGTGGTGGAAAAATCCTTTCTCGGATGGGTTCTGATAGCCGCCACCGCAAAGGGAATCTGTGCCATCGAGTTTGGAGACAGTCCTGACATTCTGGAAAACCGATTGCGGGAAAGGTTTTCGAAAGCCACGATATTGGACAATGACGACATTTTCAAGACGTGGGTAAAACAGATACTCGCTCACCTCGAAAGCCCGCAATGGAGCTTAGACCTGCCTCTGGACATTCAGGGAACGGCATTTCAGCGCCTCGTCTGGACAGCCTTGCGTGAGATCCCACCCGGTTCCACCGCAAGTTACACAGACATTGCGGCAAAAATCGGCCGCCCAAAGGCCGCACGGGCGGTGGCTCAGGCATGCGCATCCAATAAGATCGCTGTGGCCATCCCGTGCCACAGGGTTGTGAGGCGTGACGGACGTCTCGGCGGCTATCGATGGGGTCTTGAAAGAAAGCGTGCAGTGCTCAAGAAGGAAGCCGGTTTGCAGGAACCATCGTTTAGCACGAAAATAGAATCAGACCCGAAAATAGAAACTTGAAATTTGAAACTCGAAACTCAGAACCCGGCACCGGTATTGGCCAAAGGGCCATGAGTGTTTAAACGTTAAAATCGATGATATCCTTTAACTGACAAAACTGACTCAACCGACACAACTGGACAAGGTAGGCACCTCTGCCAGGCTGAACGGTTTCGAAAGACGGCTGAAACTCTCCGACAACGGGCTCAATCCCTCCGCAGCGGGACTAAACCGACTCAACGGACTCAAATGGCACAACTTAAAAGAAGACCATAGGAACGGGAGCGACGAATGAGAACCCCGGAGGAAAGCCAGGTGCTGGAAATGTTGGCCAAGGAATGGGAGTTTAAAGGACAGCCGGGAATTATGGACATCAGCGACATTGTGGCGGTCCTTCCCCTTGCTCCCAGCGACACACTGGCGGCACTGAAAGCTTTGTACACAAGTGGTTTGATCGATATGAACACGCTGAAAACCAGTGCCTTTCTGACGCCGGAAGGATACGCTGCCGCCGATCGTTCAGGCAATCGGCGGCACGAGGAGAGTTGAAACCGAGGATGGTGAATAAGATGCGGAACACCGAATTCGTCTGGGTATGATCGCGTCTCATATTTTTTTGAGCCGCTGCTATCATATCAAAAAACCGGCCGGCGCTCGGTGCTTGTGGCTGCGCCGCAGATAGAGCACCAGCAGGATCAACGCCAGCAGGCTGCCACAGATGACATACGGTTCCATGGCATGAAACACGCCGAAGACGGTCTTGATGTCCTTATCGATCCAGGATCGGCTGCGCCAGGGCAAAGGAATGCCGGAATGCAGTTTCCGCATCGGCACCCAGATGTTCGAAGAACGCCCGGGCCACGACAAGGTAGTGATGGAGCATAATGGTTTTAAAGGGATGGCCCGATGCCAAACGCCAGAAGTGAGTCATCCAGGGACAGAACATAGATGATCATCGCGGCCAGCATCAGGATGACAGCCAACCAGACCCGCCAGTCCTTGTGCAGCTTTTTTCCCTTAGACCCACTGCTCTCCGTGTGACTCTTTTTCCCCAACCCCGAATGTCTGCGCATATTTTGTTTCATAGACCGATCCTTGTGGATAAAGTTAAAGTTTCACGAAACACCCAGCAATGCGGGTTCCTCTCCAATGCTGCTCGTAAGCGTTCACAGGGCACCGCATCTGCTTTGTTGTCGGGCGTTTGAAGTACAAAAGTACGTCTGCGCGCCCGACGCCTTGCATCTGCGGCACCCTGTAAATGCTTACAATTAGGTGGTTTGAAGCGCATCGGACTTTGCAACCCTGTGAACGGTTATTGCTGCTCAGTGCCCCACTCATGGCTTGGGTATGGCACCGTATTGTCGCATAACCTCAATAATGCCTTGGAATATCAGTGCCATCCCCATGGCGGATACGAACAAACCGACACTGCGGGTGGCGGCGTCAATCCCCTGTGGACCGATTCCCTTCAAGATAAGCTTTCCGTCGTCCACGCTGGCGTCCCTCGCGTTCTGCACGAAGAGCACCGGAACGATCAGCGGCAGTACAGTTCAGTAATTCATGTTAAAAACTAAGCCTTGTTGCCGTAAGCGGTAATATGCTCCGGCAGTCGCGAGTCACTGCCGTACATAAAGTGTTTTCGCATATTTTCCGAGTACTGGCTCGCCTTGGGTTTCCGTCCCATCGCCTCGGCAACCTCGCGGATGTGAATCGGTGCCGCACCGCAGCATACGCCGATGTACCGGATGTTCATCTTCCAGGCTTCCTCGGCAAAACGACGGATTTCATAACGATTGCAGTAGAGCGGATCGAGAGCGGTTGGGAAAGTTCTATTGTGGGGTGACGGAACTTTGCAGCCATTGTTGTCGTCAAGATTGAAAAAAGTTGGTTGCTTGGGCGTGGTCCTGTAAGGAACCGGCAGCGCTGCAACATGGCAACTGACCGCGTCACGGATATCTTTCAAGTAAGGCATCATGGTTGCCGGCCCTCTGAAACAGTTCATCCCAACCACATCAGCGCCCCGCTGCTCAAGTTCTTTGCATGTGTCGACAATATCCCATTTATCGCGCATGATATTCTCACCCATCGGAGCAATCGTGATCACCGCCGGTACTCCGGCTTTTTTGATGACTTCCAGGGCACAGAAAGCCTCTTCCGCAAAATAGAAAGTTTCCCCGATAATGAAATCGACATCCTCGTCAGTCGACCAGACGACCATTTCTTCGAACATTTCGCGGACCTGCCGACGGCTGTGTTTATCATCGGGGTTCCAAATATTCGAGTTGGAGATATTTCCGGCGACCAGGTTCGGCTCCTGACCACTCTCGACCTCCTCGGCAACTTCTTTGGCAATCTTCAGTGCCGCTCTGTTCAAGGGCTCCAGTAAGTCCTCTTTGCCGATAATCCTCATCTTCTCCCGGTGGGCATTATAAGTAAAGGCCTCGATCACATCCGAACCGGCATGCTGGAAATCCCGGTGCAAGGTTTTGAGAGCCTCGGGATTCTCCAAGGCAACCTCCGGAACAAATTCCCCGGCCGTCAGATAGCCTCTGCGTTCCATTTCGAAAAGGTAGCCTTCGGCACAGACAATGCCATCCTCGGTTAACCTTTTTATCAGATCTCTCTTCATGTTTTATCCTCCCTGACGGTTTTCTGTTTCAAGCTTAAATTTTGAATGGCAATTTAAGCATGAAAGACAACGTGGCAACCTTTCCAATTATTCTGCACCTACCACCAGGATTTTACATTCTCCCACGGCCGCCCTTTCTGCAAAATTTGTGCATCCCGCCGATTGGCGGTGGGATGTTACAAAAGAAGCCAATCGGTTCAAATCGATAAACGAAGATATATAGGCGTTAGGATTAGGTCTATGGGAAAGTGTTACAGTGAGAGTAATCTTTTGGGGCTTCAGGGATGATTTATACGGGAGTATAAAGTTTATGAAATCAGAATTTTATAACCTTTGAACCCCTGGCCCAGACCCAGCTTGGAAAGATGTGGTGATGGAAATCAAGGTCTATGGAATATGTAAAAAATTTCATAGCCACGTCCCATCGCGCCAAGGCGGACTTGAACCCTGAACGCGGAACCGATAATAGTTTAGGTTATATTTTGTTCTGTCCGGGGCCGCCGCCGACACCGGTACGCCGTCTCACCCGCGGAC
>JBATHN010000532.1:0-3012 GCA_049666885.1 Desulfobacterales bacterium | reverse complement strand
TGCGCTGGAAGGGTCCCGGCTCGATCACCTTCAAGCGCGGCCGGGGAACCTTTCTTTCACGTGAGTGCATCGAAGTGACGAATGGAGACGGTGGCACGGAAGAATTCAGGGCCGACTTTTTTCTGATCTGCACCGGTTCCAAACCGCGAGATTTTCCTCACGTCACGGTCGACCAGAGGCGGATCCTGAACTCCGACGGCATCCTGAACTTCAAAGAGTTTCCCAAAAGGCTGGTCATCATCGGTGCCGGAATCGTCGGTTGCGAGTATGCCACGATCTTTTCCAACTTCGATCAGACCAAGGTTTTCCTGGTCGATCACCAGGAAAGAATCATCCCCTTCGAAGATGAGGACGTTAGCCGGTTTGTCAGTACAAACCTCAAGAAAAACAACGTCGACATCTTTCATTCCGCCATTCTGCGGTCTATCAACGCCAGGCCCGATCACCTCGAGGTGATCCTCGATTTCGACGACGGCCACTCGGAGGTGGTCGAAGCCGACGCGGCCCTCATCTCCATCGGACGCACGCCCAATCTGGCCGGTTTAAATCTGGATCGGATCGGGCTGACGACAGATGACTTGGGCTTTCTCGCCTGCGATGAGAACTGCCTCGTCCATGACAACATCTACGCCGCCGGAGACGTGACCCGCCATCCGGCCCTGGTGAACATCGCCGAAACCGAAGCCCGTTACGCCGTGAAACACATGTTCAACGCCATCAGGTGGCCGCTCAGGTACAGCAACATGTCCACCGTCATGTTCTTCAAACCCGCGGTGGCAGCGGTCGGCCTCAACGAGCAGACCTGTCGTAAAAAGAAGATCCCCTACCGCGTCGCGGTCTATTCCAACGCCTTGGTGACCCGCGCCATCGCCATGCAGGCCACCGATGGCTTCGTTAAAATCATCGTCAGCGACGACGACCGGCAAATGCTCCTGGGCATGCGTGCCGCCGGGCCTCAGGCATCGACGACGATCATGTCGATCGCCCTGCTGATGGACCAGGAAAAAGGCATAAACGATGTTCTCAAATCGGTGCACCCCCATCCCACCATGTCGGAAAATATTCAGGAGTGTCTGCGCGTGCTGCTTGGGAAATCGATCTACAAACCGCACGCTTTTCCTGATTTCATACAGATCCGGAAATGGCATCCGGACCGCGGGGAGACAGCATGAAGTTTACCCGACCTTTACGACCGCACCGCTGCAGATGGCGGCCGCCGTTGAAAAAAATCCGGCAAACCCGTCAATGATTTTGCATCTTTTCGACAATCGGCAGTCCGGCCCTCGCCGAGATTTAGTTGATGTGGCACTTTAACTTAAACTGCTCGGTTCTGGGTTCAAAGGTTCTAACCAAATGAAACTGAGAAAACTGAATTTTGGTCATTGTGATTTGTTTGTTAAAGGTTCTCCGTTCCCCGTTCAGAGTTGAAGGATGGAAGTCCTTCCTTGAACGCTGAACGCAGAACTCTGAACCCAGAACCCTGAACCTGATACCAGCCCTCTCGACCGACCTTGAGCATGCCCGTCGGGCACGCCCGCCGCAGCGATCGATTTACCGACTCCCGGTCGGACGACCCGAGTCGGGATAAACAGTCGTCAACCATCAAGCCGATATCGGAGAAAATCGTCCGATGAACTTCAAGGTGAACAGCATCCTGTGCGCAGTCGATTTTTCGAAGTTTTCGCAACTGGTCCTCGACTACGTCACCGGCCTGGCGCAGGGTTTCGACACGGATGTCACCGTGTTTCACGCCTTGAACATTCCCCGCATTCCGCTGCCGGACGACGCTATCTGCGCTCCGGACACCGACGAAGCGGAGCAGATCGAAAACGCCCGCATCCGGATTGCACGTCTGGTCGGAAACCGTCCGATCAACTGGCGCACGGTCATCGGCAGCGGAGATCCGGTAGAGGCCATTGATGTCTACGCGCGAGACAAAGACATCGGGATCGTCGTTGCCGCCAGCTACGGGCTGTCAGGCTGGAAGCGCTTTCTGGGGGGCACCATCGTCGAGGCGCTGGCCCGAACACTGTCACGGCCCCTGCTCGTGGTCCGGGCGTCAAAAGCATCTAAACCGCACACGGCCTCTTCTGCGAATGACTTCTCGTTACAGAACATTCTGGTGGCCTGCGACCTGTCCGCTGCGGCTGATAAACTTTATTATTGCGCGGCCGCCTTCGCTCGTAGCTTCAATACCAGTCTTCATTTCGCACACACGGTCGAAACGCCGGTCATAGAAGACCGGGACGTTTCTGCGGCCGGCCCCTATACCGAAGTTCAGCAAGCGTTGAAGGATCATCTGCACGAGCGCCTTATCAACAGTTTGCCCGAAGCCATTCGTGGCAGCAGCCGTTTCAAGGCCGTTGTATTGCAAGGAAATCCCGCGGACAGCCTAATGGATTACGCGGCAGTCAACGCCGTTGACCTGATCATCGTCGGGGTGCGGCCGCGGCATGGGTTACAGAAGCTCCTGATCGGCTCGACAACGGAAACCATGCTTCGACACGCACCCTGTGAAGTGCTCACGGTTCCATATGAAACCGCTCCATAACATCAAAATGTGTCGATTTTTTTTGTATTTCGGCTTCGACCACGAGCTTTAGGGGCCTCGAAACGCATATCATCTCCCGATAACGGTCGCTGAAAAAAGATGGATTGACGCCCGATGTCTGGTGAAAAAAAAAGTATCGCTGCACCTTTAGAGCCGACCACCGGCATCGTCAGGAGCCAGACATTTCTGGATCACCGAACCGCAAACGGACATCCGGAGAACCAAGGGCGCTTGGAAGCCGTTTACAGGATGTTGGACCAGACCGATCGGCTGCGTCGGCTTGTCCTTGTCGAGACCCGGCTGGCCGAAGAAGACGAGATCCTGCTGGTCCACTCGGCCGCCCACCTGGCAACGGTCGCCGCAACGGCCTCACGCGAATCCACCGCATTGACGCCTGACACCATCGCCTCCGCCGGGTCTTACCGTGCCGCGCGCCTGGCCGTCGGAGGGGTGTTGGAGGC
>JBATHN010000531.1:0-2635 GCA_049666885.1 Desulfobacterales bacterium | reverse complement strand
AGCGTTCACAGGGCACCGCATCTGCTTTGTTGTCGGGCACTTGAAGTACAAAAGTACGTCTGCGCACCCGACGCCTTGCATCTGCGGCACCCTGTAAACGCTTACAATTAGGTGGTTTGAAGCGCATAGGACTTTGCAACCCTTTGAACAGTTACAAAACAGCTTTAAGCCGAGCCTGTTCCCGTAAAGAATCAAGAGAGTAGTAGCGTTTTCCGCCGGGTCATTTGAAAGGCTCTGGATGTCTGGGTTCCATCTGGCGATTCCGAAACTTTGAATCGCCGGTCACCATCTACACCTTTTCGATATAAACCATAAAAAGAAAGGAGGAAAACGGCATGGATTTCACCCGTAGGCAGTTCATCCAGGTTACTGGGGCAACAGCCGCCGGTCTTGCCGTCAGCGGGTTGGGTTTTGATTTGAAACCGATCAAAGCCCATGCCCAGATGCTCAAGACCGAGTATGCCAAGCAAACAACGTCGATTTGTCCTTACTGTGCAGTGGGGTGCGGCGTCATCGTGTACACCAGCCAGAAGGGTGACGGTCGCGTCATCGACATCGAAGGCGACCCCGACCACGTGATCAATCGCGGTTCCCTGTGCTCCAAGGGTGCCGCTCTGTCCCAGCTCTCCGAAAACAAACTTCGCATCACCGATCCCATGTACCGAGCCCCCTATTCAAATGAATGGAAAACGGTCTCCTGGGACTGGGCGTTGACTGAAATCGCCAAACGCATCAAGGCAACTCGGGACGACTCCTTTACGCGCACCAACGCCAAGGGCCAAGTGGTCAATCGCACCACTGCGATCGCCTCGGTCGGCAGCGCGGCCATGGACAATGAAGAGTGCTGGATCTACCAGGCGCTCATGCGTTCCCTGGGGCTGGTGTATCTCGAACACCAGGCCCGTATCTGACACAGCGCGACTGTTGCGGCTCTGGCAGAGTCGTTCGGACGCGGTGCCATGACCAATCACTGGATCGACATCAAAAACAGTGATTGCATCCTGATCATGGGAAGCAACGCCGCTGAAAACCACCCCATTTCCTTCAAGTACGTCACCGAAGCCCAGCAGAACGGGACCACCCTGATCAGTGTCGATCCCCGTTTTACCCGAACCTCCTCCAAGGCGGATCTTTACACGGCGCTTCGCTCGGGTTCCGACATCCCTTTTCTGGGAGGCATGATCAAATACATCCTCGACAACAACCTCTACCAGAAGGACTACGTGGCGCTTTACACCAACGGGCCCTTCATCGTCGATAAGTCGTTTGACTTCAAGGACGGTTTGTTTTCAGGATACGACCCCAAAAACCGCACGTACGACAAGAGCAAGTGGGCCTTCGAGAACGATAAATACGGGGTTCCGAAGATGGACCGCTCTTTGAAAGATCCACGCTGTGTTTTACAGCTGCTCAAGAAACACTACAGCCGTTACACCACCAAGCTGGTGTCCACAATCACCGGCACACCGGAGCAAGACCTTCTCAAGGTTTACAAAACCTACGCCGCCACCGGCAAAACCGGCAAGGCCGGTACCATCATGTACGCCATGGGCTGGACCCAGCACACCGTCGGCACCCAGAACATCCGTACCATGGCCATCATCCAGTTGCTGCTAGGCAACATGGGGATCGCCGGCGGCGGGGTCAACGCGCTGCGCGGTGAATCGAATGTCCAGGGCTCCACCGATCACTGCCAGCTGTGGCACATCTGGCCCGGCTACCTGAAAACCCCGCGCGCATCGGACACCTCGTTGGCGGTCTACAATGAGAAATACACCCCCAAGAGCAACGACCCGCAATCGGCCAACTGGTGGCAGAATTATCCCAAGTACTCGGTCAGCCTCTTGAAATCCTTTTTCGGCGAAAATGCCAATCCGGGGAACGAGTTCGGTTACAGCTGGCTGCCGAAAGCGGACGACGGCAAGGTCTACTCCTGGCTCGATATTTTCGACGAGATGTACAACGGGAGTATCAAGGGATTTTTCGCCTGGGGCCAGAACCCGGCCTGCAGCGGCACCAACGCCAACAAAACCCGCGATGCCATGAAGAACCTGGACTGGATGGTCAACACCAACATTTTCGAAAACGAAACCGGTTCCTTCTGGCGTGGGCCGGGCACGGATCCTGCCACCGTCAAGACCGAGGTCTTCTTCCTGCCGGCCTGCGTATCGGTTGAAAAAGAAGGCAGCATCACCAACAGCGGCCGCTGGATGCAATGGCGCTACCAGGGACCCAAGCCTCTGGGCGACAGCCTATCCGACGGCGACATCATCCTGATGCTCGGCGAAAAACTCAAGGAGCTCTACACCAAGGCCCCGGGCGTCTTCTCAGACCCCATTCTTAATTTGAAATGGGACTATGCCACCGGCGGTGCGTATGACCCTCACAAGGTGGCCAGAGAGATCAACGGTTACTTCGTGCAGGACGTCACCATCAAGGGTAAAACATACGCAAAAGGCACGCTGGTGCCGAGCTTTGCCTTCCTGCAATCGGACGGCTCGACCTCCTCGGCCAACTGGCTCTACTGCAACAGCTACACGGAAAAAGGCAACATGTCCGCCCGCCGCGGCCAGGAAGACGCCCCCAACAAGATCGGTCTCTATCCGGAGTTTGCCTGGTGCTGGCCGGTGAACCG
>JBATHN010000530.1:0-11763 GCA_049666885.1 Desulfobacterales bacterium | reverse complement strand
CTCTTCAACCAAACTGGAGGCGGCGGCTAGAGGCGGCGCTGAACGGGGAACGGTGAACCTGGAACCTCTTGGGTTCCGGGACCCGGGTTCTGAGTTTCAAGTTTCAAGTTTCGAGTTTCTATTCGCGGGTCTGATTCGATTTTCGTACTCAAATACGGTCACCCGGCTCACCGCACAAATATACCCAGGACCGCTGAAGCGTCGCGGCCTGTGTTGACTTGCTGTCGGTCGTTTGATATTTGGGCCTGAAATCGGGCGTGATCGGCGCTGTTTGCGCCGCCCACCTGCCTGAGGGCTTGCTCGGCCCGCCTGGAAAAGTTTTTATTGTAAGCGTTCACAGGGCACCGGATCTGCTGTGTTGTCGGACGCTTGAAGTACAAAAGTATGTCTGCGCGCCCGACGCCTTGCATCTACGGCACCCTGTAAACGCTTACAGTTAGGTGGTTTACAGCATATCGGACGTTGCAACCCGATGAAAGGTCACGTTTTTTTTATAAAACAGGGCCGTCAGACTCCCGCTTGCCGGTTAAAATGACCCGACAAGCCGGCAGGACGGCGGCCCCTCGATGAAAAGGATGAACATGATGGACAGAACTCTTTCGATAGTTAAACCGGACGGTGTGGCTCGGGGACTGATCGGTGAAGTTGTCCGGCGGCTCGAGAAAAAGGCGCTCAAGATCGTGGCCATGAAAATGATTCACATGACCAAGAACCAGGCCTGTGGGTTCTACGCAGTGCACCGGGAGCGCCCTTTTTTCGACAGCCTCACGGATTTCATGTCTTCCGGGCCGTGCGTGGTGATGGTCCTCGAAGGCGAGAACGCCATTGCCCGCTACCGCGAATTGATGGGGGCAACCAACTATAAAGAAGCGGCCGAAGGGACCATCCGGCGCGAGTTCGCCACCGACATCGAAAAAAATGTGGTGCACGGTTCGGATGCGCCCGATACCGCCGCTTTCGAGATCGGCTATTTCTTCAACCGGCTCGAAATTGTCAGCTGATGCGAGAGGGCATCGAACTGGACCACATCACCATCGTCCTCAACCGGCCCCGCTATCCGGAAAACATCGGCGCCGCCGCCCGTGCCATGCGTAACATGGGGGTCAAAAACCTGGTGGTGGTCGCCCCTCAGAATTGTGATTTGACCCGCATTGTTAAAATGGCCACACACGCCGCGGTCGATGTGATCGAAGAAATGCAGGTCTTTGATACCCTCGCGGAAGCCCTGGCCGACTTCAATCTGGTGGTTGGGACCACGGCGCGTCTCGGCCGCCAGCGTACGGTCTTCGATTCGCCGGCTCGGCTGGCCCAAGAGCTGATTTCGATCAGCCGTAACAACAAGGTGGCAGTGCTCTTCGGGCCTGAAGACCGGGGACTGACCAACGAAGACATCCGCTTCTGCCAGTGGCTGGTCAATATCCCGACGGCGGCATTTGCGTCTCTCAATCTGGCTCAGGCCGTCATGGTCATCTGCTACGAGCTTTTCGGGGCCAACCGGGGGGAGCCCGGCGCCTATGTCCCCCGTCTGGCAAAACGCCATGAACTGGACGGGATGTTCGACCAGTTGAAGGATATTCTAGTTCGCATCAACTACATCAACCCGGAAAACCCGGACTACTGGATGGCGAGAATCCGCCATTTCTTCACCCGGATGCAGCTCAGGGCCAAAGAGGTCAGCATCATCCGGGGGATTTGCCGTCAGATCAACTGGTATGCCGGGAAGTGCTTCGAAGACGGCCGTAACAGCAGGGAGCAATGACCATGCGGTTGATTCGTTTCGGACCTAAAGGAATGGAGCGGCCGGGGATCGAAATCGAGGATCGCATCGTCGATCTGCGGCGGTATTTTCCCGACATCCCCGACATCGGTGAAGCCTTTTTTCGCAACGGTTGGCTCGAGAAGGTCGCCGGGCTCGCCGCCACCGGCGAGCCGATGACAGAACGCCGCGGCTGCCCACTCGATCGGCCTTCCAAAATCATCTGCCTAGGGAAAAACTACGCCGAACATGCCAAAGAAGGCGGGTTCGACCAACCGGACAAACCGCTTCTCTTCGGCAAGGGATCGAATGCCCTCAACGGCCCTTACGATCCGATCCTGCTGCCGCGCAGCTGCGGGAAAATCGACTGGGAAGTCGAATTGGCGGTGGTGATCGGAAGGGAAGCAAAGCGTGTTCGCAAAACCGATGCCCGTGATGTCATAGCCGGCGTGACGATCATGAACGACGTTTCCGGACGCGAGGCCCAGTTTGCCGACTCACAGTGGTTTCGCGGGAAGTCTTTCGACACCTTCGCCCCAATGGGACCGGCCATTGTGACGATGGAAGAGATCGGCGACATCCAGGATCTGCAGCTGACGGCAGTGGTGGACGGCACCCTCATGCAGGACGGCAACAGCCGGGACATGATCTTCGACGTCGCCACCCTGATCGAATTCATCAGCGAGGACATGACTCTTTATCCGGGAGACGTGATTTCAACCGGTACACCGAGCGGGGTGGGGTACTTTCGAAACCCGCCCGTCGAGCTGACGGCCGGCACCGTCGTGGAGTGCCGGATCGAAAAGATCGGCGCCATCGTCAACCGCGTCGTCGACCGGCTGCCGGATTGAGGGCTCACTCACTGCGCGTGCTTCGGTTTCGTTAAAAGCATTGATCGGGAGGCAACTCGTGTCCATCCACGGTTTCGTTAAGGGCACTATTAAGTTTCCGATCCAGAAATGTGCAATTTTCTGCAAGTTCAAGGAAATCTGCGGCATTGCGCGGAGGCGCACTCCTGTATGCCGAACAAGCAATTCCGCAGATTGACGCCGACCTGTCCCGAAGCAGGCGGGGAATTGCAGAAAAGGGCCATTTGTGGACGGAAACTAACTCACTTTTCGCATACTCAGCAACTTCTGAACCGCATCCTCAGGCAGTCGGCTGATCTCGCGGCCGCTGCACAGCGCGTAAAAATAAGCCTGGGCCGTTTTCTCCAACAGTTCCGCATTGTGCATCGCTTCTGCGAGGTCCGCACCGAGGCAGAGTGCACCGTGGTTCTGGATGATGTAGCAGCGGCAGCCGTTCTGCAGCCCCGATACCACGTTGTCGACCAGCGCCGCACTGCCCGAGAGGGCATAAGGAATGACGGCGACTTCGGCACCGATCTCATAAGTGATTTCATCGAAGAGCGCCGGGATCGGCTGCTTGATCAATGCCAGAACACTGGCAAACATCTGGTGAGTGTGAACCACGGCCTTGACATCCGAGCGGCTCTTGTAAACACCGGCGTGCATGGCCGATTCCATCGAGGGCGGCAGGAGACCCTCGATTAGATTGAGCTGCGGATCGATGACGCAGATGTCATGGATCGACATCTTATGGTAGGGTTTGCGGCTCGGCGTGATCACGATCAGGTTTTCGGCACGCATGTACAGGGAAACATTGCCGCCGCTGCCGAGTTTGGCGCCGAAAAAGCCATTATCGCACAGCCACCGCGCACTGGAAAGCACTTCATTTTTATAGGCCTCGTAATCCGCCATCTCGCCTACCTTTCTGGTTATCGTGTCTTTTCAAGCCAAACTGGTCGGTTCAAGGTTCAGCACAGCCTCTGGCGTCCGCCTCCAGTTTGATCGAAGAGGAAACTTTTAAGCTTCCGTGAAAAATACCAAATCGCAAATAACAAATACCAAATAAATCACAATGACCAAAATTCAAAATGACAAACCTGTTTGGGTCATTGGATATTGAGGTTTGGGATTTATTTGGAATTTGGAGCTTAGAATTTGACATTTCCGCTCAAACTATTCTCATTTAAGACCTCAAGTCAGATATCCGCATGCGCTCTGGGTCGAGGATACCACGCGGCGACCGGATTTCAAACACTCGAATCGAACCGGTCATCTCCTGCGGCACCGACATGGTTCACAGACAGTCTTTATCTTCCGGGATGTGGTCGATGCGGCGCTCGTGCCGGCAGAAGGGCGGCCACCAGCCGGCGCACGGAGGATGGTTGCACGCCACGGCTGCGGTTGGCGGCACCGATTTCAAATGCGATCCGCCACTGCCGCTTCAACGTCCGGTAGGCGTTCCAGATACTGTTTCCGGGCTGGTAGATGTGAGTCGCTTCCGAGGTCACACCGTTCAGCTCGACGATTTTGAAGTTTCGTCCCTGTCGGAAATCTTCGAGCGAGGGGGTCCGGATGTCGTAGCGCCCGAAGTAAAAGCCCTCGAAGCGCTTGCTGATCCTGTCGATCACGGACGTCAGGGCCGGCGAACGAACGGTGCTGCCGTCTAAAAAAAGCGCTCCGCGGCAATGCGTGCCGACCTCGACCAGCGCTATTTTCTCACCGAAACGGGGCACGTCAAACAGCCGGTCTTGATGGCGCCTGAAGTGAAACGGCGCCATGCACATCGCGCGTTCGTCCTGCAGAATCAGCTGTTCGAGAGTGCTCCGGCCGTCTCCGGTCAAGGTCAACAGACGTTTGTCGGTGATGGAAAAAAGGGTTCCCTCGTTTTCGCCCGGATAGCGGTAGTAAAAGACACCATATTCATATCCGGCCACATATTCCTGGATGATGGTGGCGCCCTCGGCGTGCCTCAAATAATGGTCGAGTTGCGGTCGGTTTCTGATGACGGCGACACCCGTGCCGCGCTGACCGGCATCGGGCTTGAGAACAACAGGAAAGCCCCCGCCGATCCGGTGCACAAACCCCTCGGCCCGTTCGATCTTCGCCGACCTCGTCATGTCAGCCGGAATCACCTCGAAGCGGGCTACGAACTCACCTTGATCCTGCAGCCGATATAGGATCCTCGATTTCGACTCCCCGATAAATCCGCCGTCGGGAATTCCCGGGTTGGCGGCGGTAAAGAGCGTCAGGGAGCGGTGTTTGATCCCCAGCCACAGGACGTAGACAGCGATCGGAAGATAGAAGACAGTCGGCGGCCAGAATTCCCAACGGGTTTTGCGGCGCCAGCTCGAGAGAAGCAGTCGGCGGCCGCGAGAGCTGAAAACGGGGACTACCGTCTTCAGAGTTAGCCATAGCAGCAGGACGGTTGCCAGCAGGACCCAAATGCCATATTGTTTGAACAGATCGAAATAGGCGAACATTTGATGGCCCACCAGGGCCGATACGCCGACAAGTATGGGTGTCCACAGAGCGGCGGCGAGGCCGAGATACAGCGTGAAACGCCGGAAGTCGGCTCCCAGCATACCGGCACTGAAATAGGTCGGTAGTCGACTGCCGGGTAGAAAGCGGCTGGTCAGGACGATGACCGCCCCCTTGGCGGCAAACCAGCGTGAAGCGCGAGCGACATCGTCGCTTTTTATCACCCATTTGAGGGGCGGTCGGCGAAGGGCCGGTTGGCCGATAAAACGGCCGGCCAGATAAAGCAGGATATCGCCGACGAAGATGCCGGCAAACGATGCCACAATAGCCGGCGTTAGGCCGATGGCACCTCCGGCCGCCATCAGTCCGGCACCGATGCAGGTCAAATCTTCGCTGATAAGGGTCGCCAGGGCAATCAGAATCATGGTCATCACCAACCCGCCGGCACCCTCTATCCGCTTGCCGAAAAAGTGTCCGGAGGTTTGTCCTATGGGAGATGTATCGGAAAGGGGGAAAGTGAACGCCTGTTGCGGCGGCGTTTCGGGCAATCCTGCCATTGAGAATCTTGAGGAACCGCCGTCGACGGAAACTCCGGCGCTGCGCTGGTCCGCCCGCGATACATGGGCGGCCGCCAGGAGTATGATGCACATTATGACAACCGGTCGTCCGATGTGACATTTATGATTTTTGTCGGATATCATGGTGTAGACTTAAATGTTTTAGCTCGTTACTTCTGCGCAAGAAGCAAAGATATTGTGATTTGTTTGATACTTATTATGGTTTCTTCATAAGCCATGAAAGGTATGCAGCACCATGAATGCAGGTCGTGTTGATCGTCGTGATCACCGTCATTTGCCGCCGCAATCGCCGAAACTGATCGATCTGACCTCCGGATTCGATTCGGGGGTCATGCGCCGGACGATGGCGTTGATTCAGCCGGCTGTCGAAACGCTCCTGCACCTCGATCGCGTGAACCGGTGCTATGCCGAATATCATGAAACATTGGATGCGTGCAAAGGCCCACAGGAAATTTTTATAAGTGCTTTGACGGCGCTCGGAGTCGGCTACGACCTCAGTCCGGACGATCTGCGCAACATTCCATCGCGGGGGCCGCTGGTGGTGGTGGCCAATCATCCGTTCGGCGGACTCGAAGGCGTTATCCTCGGAGCGGTGCTGCTGCGGGTGCGATCCGATCTCCGGATTCTGGCAAATTACCTTCTCAAGCGCGTGGACGGCATTGGAGACGCCATTGTACCGGTCGATCCTTTCGACACCCCCGGATCGGCGAAGGGGAACCTGAAAGGGTTGAAAACCGCACTCTCGTGGTTGAAAGCCGGCGGTGTCCTGGCAACATTTCCGGCCGGCGAGGTCGCCAGTTTCCGATGGAAAACAAGGCGGGTGGCCGATCCGGCTTGGAGCCCGCATGTGGCGGCCATCGCCCGGCGGACCCGGGCGGCTGTGCTGCCGGTATTTTTCCAAGGGCGCAACAGCTTGCTCTTCCAGCTTCTGGGAGTTTTGCATCCCCGACTTCGCACGGCCCTGCTGCCGCGTGAACTGATGAACAAAAACGGCCGTCGCGTCCGGCTTTTCGTGGGCAAAGCCATTCCCTGGCAGGTACTGAAGAGATACGAAACCGATGCGGAATTGACAGAGTATCTGAGGCTGAGGACCCATTTCCTCAGGAATCGGGCGGTCGATAAAATCCGGCACCGACTGCGTCTCGTGGCGTTAAAAACCGACTCGATGCAGCCGCAACCGATCATGGCACCGGTGGCAGCGGCGGCGCTGCGTGCCGATCTGGCGGGATTGCCGCTAACGCAGCACCTGATTTCCAGCGGTGATTTTGTGGTCTACGTGGCCCGGGCTTCACAAATTCCGAACATTTTGAATGAGATCGGCCGCCTGAGGGAAATCACGTTCCGCGACGCACGCGAGGGTACGGGAAAAACTGTCGATCTGGACCGCTTCGATGCCTATTACCTGCACTTGTTCCTTTGGAACCATGCCTCCGGTGAACTGGTCGGCGCCTACCGGTTGGGATTGTGCGACGTCATACTGAGGGTCTACGGGGTTCAGGGTCTGTACACCAATCGGCTCTTCCGGTACAAACCGGCCCTGATAGAACAACTGAGCCGTTCCATCGAATTCGGGCGCTCTTTCATCCGCCTCGAATACCAGAAGAAGTTCAACGGCCTCATGCTGCTCTGGAAAGGGATCGGCGCCTTCATCTCACAAAATCCCCAATACAACATCCTCTTCGGTCCCGTGAGCATCAGCAAGGATTATCACACCGTGTCCCGCAACCTGATCGTCCGCTTCCTGCAAGCCAAGCGCTTCGACACCACCTTGGCGCGTTTCGTCTCCCCCCGCAAGCCCTTCCGGACCCGGGAGCTCATGGGGGGCACCCGCCGGCTGCTGCATACCGCCGTAAATGACATCGATGACATCTCACTGCTCATATCGGAGATCGAAAGGGACGGTAAGGGCATTCCGGTTCTTTTGCGGCAGTATCTGAAATTGAATGGCAGCCTGATCAGTTTCAACCTCGATCGCGAATTTTCGGATGTCGTGGACGGACTGCTGATGGTGGATTTGAGAAAAACGGACCCGAGGCTCCTGAAGCGTTTTATGGGAAAAGAGGGCCTAAAGCGATTCACGGCCGTTCACGGACCCCTGGCCGAACCGGCGGACGGCGCAGCCCGTCATCATCCGAAACGGACCGGCCAAGAGGCGGCTTGGTCATCACCGGCAACATTGCCGGTCGGCCTTCGTTTTTGATGGATATGCGCTCATCAACTATCTTTGAAATGCGTTACCGCATTTTCGAATCAAAGCCCTAAGGGTTCACGAAAAAATAAGGTCGCAATTTTGGGTGTTGAGACGCCCGGCCGGCAAGGCGTGAAAACTCGGCATATATGGATATTCCGAGTTTTCGCACCAGCAGCCGGACGGGATGCATCGGCGTCCAAAATGTGACCCTATTTTTGAGTGAGCCCTATGGTTCGATTTTCGTTCCCAACACTCCCAGAAAAGCCGCCAGCCACTGTGGATGGGCCGGCCAGGCAGGCGCTGTTACGAGGTTGCCGTCCCTATGGGCCTGGTCAACGGCAATGTCGATGAACTCGCCGCCGGCGCCGGTCACGTCCGGTCCGACCGCGGGATAGCCCGAGCAGCTGCGTCCCTTGAGGACACCGGCCGCGGCGAGAACCAGGGCCCCGTGGCAGACTGACGCAATCGGTTTGTCGGCCTCGGCAAAGTGACGCACGATCTGAATGACCCGCTTGTTGAGCCGGATGTACTCGGGTGCCCGGCCACCGGGAATGACCAGAGCATCGTAGTCCTCTCCACGGATTTCATCAAAGCTGGCATTGAGGGCGAAATTGTGTCCCGGCTTTTCGCTGTAGGTCTGGTCGCCTTCGAAATCGTGTACTGCCGTACGGACGGTTTCGCCGGCTTTTTTGTCAGGGCAGGCGGCGTGCACCTTGTGCCCGACCATTTGAAGGGCTTGAAACGGCACCATCACCTCGTAGTCCTCTACGAAGTCGCCCACAAGCATTAGTATTTTTTTAGCTGCCATTACCGTCTCCTTTCGGTTTTATTGGTGTTACCGCCCTTTGTGGCGAGGAAGGATCAGTCGTTTCTTTGCAAGTTTTGCTCACCGTTAACCACTTTAAATTTAACCACACGGGGCTTCGAATGCAAACTAGGCCATGTTGGAAGAGATGCAGCCCCTGAGATTTGTCCGTGTTGAGGATGATTCGACCTTTCGACAAATCGTGAGGTGCGGATGAATTAAAAGGTGTTGTGGAAAAGTCTGCTGCCCTGAAACGCTAACGGTTTGGCTCAACCCGCAACCCGCAATCCGAAACATCAACCCCCAAACACTAGATCCTAATCGGTGTCGGTTCTCAAAACGGACAGAAACGCCGACTGCGGTATCATGACCTGACCGACCATTTTCATCCGTTTTTTACCGCGCTTCTGCTTTTCCAGCAATTTTCGCTTGCGGGTGATGTCGCCGCCGTAGCACTTGGCGGTCACGTCTTTCCTGAGCGGAGACAGCGTCTTGCGAGAGATGATGTTGCCGCCGATGGCGCCCTGGATCGCGATTTTGAACATCTGGCGCGGGATTTCCTGCTGCAGCTTTTCGCAGGCCAGCCGGGCCCGTTCGACGGCCCGATCCCGGTGAATCAGCTGGGAGAGGGCGTCCACCCGGTCGCCATTGATCAGGATGTCGAGTTTGACGAGGTCGGTCTGACGGTGGTCGAGCAGTTCGTAGTCAAAGGACCCGTAACCCTGGGTGATGGATTTGAGTTTGTCGTAAAAGTCGTAGATCACCTCCGCCAGGGGCAGCTCGAATATCATTTCAAGCCGGTTGCTCGTCAGGTACTGGTAATTGACACTGGTACCGCGCCGGTCCAGGCACAGCTTCATGACCGCTCCCATGTACCGATCCGGGATCATGATGGTGGCCCGTATAAACGGTTCCCTGGTGACGTTTATGCTGGTCGGGTCCGGATAGTGCGCGGGGTTGTCGATCACAAGTTCGGTGCCGTCGTTCATGGTGAGTTTGTAGCGAACCGACGGCGCGGTCAGGATCAGCGACAGGTCGTATTCGCGCTCCAGTCTTTCCTGAACCACTTCCAGGTGCAGCAGACCTAAAAACCCGCACCGGAAACCGAAGCCGAGGGCCACCGACGTGTCCTTTTCGTAAACGAGGGAAGCATCGTTGAGCTTGAGTTTTTCGATGGCGACGGCGAGGTCCTCGTACCCGTCCGATGCCACCGGGTAGATGGATGAGAAAACCACCGGCTTGGCCTCTTTGAAGCCGGGCATCGGCTTTTCGCACGGCCGGTTCCGCAGTGTGATCGTGTCACCGCTGCGGGTGTCGCTGACGGTCTTGATACCGGCGATGACGTAGCCGACCTGACCGGCGGAAAGGAATTTCTGGGGCACCATTTCGATCTGGAAAATCCCCACCTCTTCCACCCTGTAGGCGGCATTGTTGGACATGAACCGGATGACGTCGCCGGGGGCGATCCGTCCCTGAAAAACGCGGAAGTGGACCACCGTCCCGCGGTAGGAATCATAGTGTGAGTCGAAAATAAGGGCCTTCAAAGGGGCTTCCGGGTCACCTTTGGGCGGCGGCAGATGCCGGACAATTTTCTCCAGGACCTCCGTGACGCCGGTCCCTTCCTTGGCCGAGACGAGAAGGGCCTCGTCCGGATCGAGCCCCAGATCTTCGTTGATCTGTTTCTTTACGCGGTCGATATCGGCGGATGGCAGATCGATTTTGTTGATGACCGGAATGATCTCGAGGTCGTGCTCCATGGCCAGGTAGAGATTGGCCAGGGTCTGGGCTTCGACCCCCTGGCTGGCGTCGATCAGGAGCAAGGCGCCTTCGCAGGACGCCAGCGCACGAGACACCTCGTAGCTGAAGTCGACGTGGCCGGGCGTATCGATGAGATTGAGGTGATAGTCCCGGCCGTCGGCGGCGTGGTAGGGGAGGCAGACGGACTGGCTCTTGATGGTGATCCCGCGTTCGCGCTCGATATCCATCGTATCGAGAATCTGGTCGTGAAAGTCCCGGTCTGAAACGATGTGGGTGGCCTGGATCAGGCGATCGCAGAGGGTTGACTTGCCGTGGTCGATATGGGCAATGATACTGAAATTTCTAATATTGTTCATTGTTTAACCGTCTGTAGCTGCATCGCCCCGCTGTCGCGATAAAGTGGGCCGGGTCGGGCGGCAGGAGTCCTGTAGCGGGTGAAACTGCCGGGAGGTTGTTTTCGTGAAGAAAAAGTAAGATTTTTAACCGGCATCAGTACAAGGTACTGAGGCGATTGGATAATTTTAAAAGTGAGTTGACACCGTTTGATTTAGAGTTTATACTTCAAGGCTACAGGTTTGAATTAAAGTATTTAACCTATCAGATTCTTTCCAAATATGTCAACCCCGGTAAAGCAAAATCCGCCGGTCCACTGGCAAAGAAATGTTGATGCCACCAGCGAGCAAAAATACCAACATATTGATCGTAGACGATGAGGACGGTGTTCGCGATTCGATGAACGAGTTCATTCAGATGGCGGGTTACAATTCCATCATGGCCTCGGATGCCGAAGAGGCCTTGGCGCTGCTGAAAAAAGTCAGCAGCGACATTCAGGTGGTCATCACCGACATCATGCTGCCGGGCATGGGGGGGCTCGAACTGACGAAGCTCATCAAAAGTGACTTCGACTCAGATGTCATCGTCATGACCGGGTACAGCGGCGACTACTCCTACGAGGAAGCGATCAACATGGGGGCCAGCGATTTTGTCATCAAACCGGTCAGGCTCGAAGAGTTGCTACTGCGCCTGAAGCGTGTTCTGAAAGAGCGCGATCTGACCCAGGAACGCGTTCGGATGATGGAAAAGCTGCAGCGTCTGGCGATCACCGACGGTCTGACAAAGCTCCACAATTCGAGATCGTTTTACAGCCAGCTCGAAGTCGAGGTCGATCGCTTCAACCGTTATAAACACCCGTTGGCCCTGCTGCTTCTGGACATCGATAATTTCAAGAGTTACAACGACAGCTTCGGCCATCTGGAAGGCGACAAGATCCTGGTGCGGATCAGCCAGGTGATCAAATCCTGCCTGCGCAAGCTCGACACCGCCTATCGCTACGGCGGCGAAGAGTTTAC